>NZ_DAMBHK010000019.1:19746-34915 GCF_032060305.1 Kaistella sp.
AGAAATTCAAGCCCAATATGCATGAAAGCATTGGAATTGATGAGCATGCTTTTCTGAATCTCGTCATGGTTATGTTCATGAAAATATTTTCCGACTACAATTCCTGCGTTATTGATTAAAACATCAATCTTCCCCACTTCGGTACGCACTCGCTGCGCAGCAATTTTAACTTCATCCAAATTTGAAACATCTACATTATAGGTAAAAATTTCACCGCCAAGCGTCTGAAATTCATGTTTTGTAGTTGCGAGCGCTTCTGAATTGATATCCCAAATCACCAGTTTTTTCACACCTCTTTCCAAAGATTTTCTCGCCATAATTTTCCCGATTCCGGAACACCCGCCGGTAAGTAGAATTTTTTTATTTCTGAAATCCATTTTATCTTTATCTGTTTAATTTGGAGTAAATTTGTTTGAATTATAAAATAAATGTAATGAATTTTGAAAAGATATTAGCTGATCAGCGTACCTTTTTTAACAGCCAGAAAACCAAAAGCATCAAGTTCAGAAAAATGTATCTGGAAAAACTGCGAGATTTGATCATTAAAAATGAAGAACTGCTTTACGAGGCCATTTATAAAGACTTTGGAAAATCGAGATTTGATACTTATACGACAGAAATTTCTTTCATTTTAAAAGACATCGATTTTTACCTGAAAAACCTCAGTACCCTATCAAAGCCAAAGAAAGTCAAAACCAACCTTGCGAATCAACTTGGAACGAGTAAAATCCATAGCGAACCACTCGGTTGCACACTTGTGATCGGTGCATGGAATTATCCGTACCAACTCTCGCTTTCTCCTCTGGTTACTTCTATGGCAGCAGGAAATACCTGTATTGTAAAACCCAGCGAAGTTGCTGAAAATACGATGAAAGCAATGGCAAAAATCATCAATGAAAATTTTCCTAACGATTATATTTTCGTGGCAGAAGGCGCTGTGGAAGAAATTACGGAAATATTAAAACTAAAATTTGATAAAATATTTTTCACAGGAAGCACAAAAGTTGGACGAATCGTATATGAAGCTGCTGCGAAAAATTTAACACCGGTAACTTTGGAATTGGGTGGAAAAAGTCCAGCTATTGTCACTGCAAATGCTGATTTTGAGGTAGCAGCCAAAAGAATTGTTTGGGGGAAATTTCTTAATGCCGGACAAACGTGTGTGGCTCCGGATTATATTTTGGTGGATGAGAAAGTGAAAGACAGTTTTCTGGATACATTGAAATCTTACATTCAGAAATTCAATTACCAACCAGATTCGGAACATTATACAAAAATAATCAATCGAAGAAATTTCGACAGACTGGTAAATTTTATTGAAAAAGATAAGATCTATTTCGGTGGAAACTACGATTCTCAAAAGCTTTATATCGAACCCACGATTTTGCATGAAATCAGTTGGGAAGACGCTGTAATGCAGGAAGAAATTTTTGGTCCGATTTTGCCGGTTCTCACTTTTAATAATTTTAATGAAGCTTTGCTTAAAATCTCAGAAAAAGAAAAACCCTTGGCTGCTTATCTTTTCACCAATAATTCGGCAGAAAAAGAGAGTTTTACTTCGAAAATTTCCTTTGGTGGTGGATGTATTAACGATGTAGTGATGCATTTAAGCAATGAAAATTTACCATTCGGAGGTGTTGGTAATTCGGGAATTGGAAATTACCACGGAAAATTTGGCTTTGAAACTTTTTCCCATCAAAAAGCCGTTCTCGAGCGTGTAAATTGGGGCGAGCCCGATTTGAAATATCCGCCATACACGGAGAAAAAAATGAATTGGATTAAGAAACTACTATAAAAAAAGTTCCGGAAATTTCCGGAACTTTTTGTTTTATAATTTTGGCGCCCACTTCTCGAAAAACGCTTTCACTTTTTCTTTGCTATACCCCTTTCCCTCTTCTAGCACCGCGCTATCTTGCGTATGAATCATCTTTCCGCTTTGATCAAGAACGACAAAAACCGGGTATCCGAATTTCGCTCCCGGATTGTCATATTTCGCAAAAACTTTCTCGTTTTTGTTCTCCGGCGAATAATTCAAGTGGTAATAAAGGTAATTGGCATCCACAATTCCTTTCAATTCCGGAGTGGTTTGAACAAAATTGTTGAACCTTAGACACCAAATACACCAGTTTCCTCCGGCTTGTAAAATGATATTTTTATTCTCAGCTTTTGCCTTTTTTACCAATTCGTCGATTCGTGCTTCGGCATTTTCTGTTGCGTTATAAGGTTTCGGAAGTTTGGCTTTCTCCTCAGCTGCGGCTTTCTTTTTTGCTTCAGCAATTGCGGCGGAATCCTGATCTACGACAACAGTTGTTCCGGAAGATTTTTCAGCCGATTTTGTATCCGATTTTTGTGCACATCCTATTCCTGAAATAAAGACCGATGCGAACGCAAATACTTTTAAAATCCTTAATTTCATTGATTTTTGATTTTGATGTGCAAATTAACAAAATTAGCGGGACTGTTCACGTTAATAATTGCTAAATTTGCAAACTGTGAATTTTTTATTTAAAATTATCATTCTTTTTTCGAAGCTCCCGCTGCGGGTTTTATATGTACTGTCAGATGTTATTTTTTTTCTGATGTACAGTCTGGTGGGCTACAGAAAAGAAGTGGTGACCGAAAATCTCAAAAATTCATTTCCAAAAAAATCTGAGTCAGAAATTGACAAAATCCGTAAAAGTTTTTACCGGAATTTTTCTGATTATATAGTAGAAACCCTAAAAGCTTTTACCATTTCCTCCAAAGAACTTCGTGTAAGGGTTCAGCATCTTAATCAGGATGTTTTTCATAAGGCAAATGCTGAAAACAAAAACGTAATTCTGCTTACTGGCCATGTTTTTAACTGGGAATGGTTTAATGCTCTAGCAACAATTATTCCGCAAGAAAACTGCTTCCCGGTTTACCGCAAGGTTCAGAACAGTTTTTGGGAAGAAAAAATCAAAGGTATCCGCAACCGTTTCGGCAATACTGCGCTCGAAGCAAAAGAAGTGATTCGGCATATTCTCCGCAATCCTAATGACGGAAAATCAGTGTATATGTTTGTAGCAGATCAGTCACCGCATGTATCAGAAGTTTCTTTCGGATTAAATTTCCTGAACCAGAAAACTCCAGCTTTCATCGGATACGATAAACTTTCTACGAGGATGGATCTGGCTTTTGTTTTCTGTGAAATGAAAAAAGTGAAGCGCGGCTATTATCAGATCAATTATTACAGAATTTATCCCGAAGGCGAGCAGTTTGTGGAACATGAAGTGGTAAAGAAATTTCATAAACTTCTTGAAAACACTATCAATAAAAGGCCAGACAACTATCTTTGGTCCCACCGCAGATGGAAATACCAGCACGCCATAAAAGTGATGGATGACGCAAACTAAAAATCAAAATCCTTGAATTTAGCCATTGCCATATTGAACTGGAACGGAAAAAACTGGTTAGAAAAATTTCTTCCCAATGTAATTTCGCATTCAGAAAATACCGACGTTTATGTGATTGATAACGCTTCGACGGATGATTCTGTACTGTTTTTGAAACTGAACTTCCCGCAGGTAAAAATTATACAGAATACTGAAAATAAAGGATTTGCGGGCGGTTACAATGAAGGGTTGAAAAAAATTGATGCGGAGATTTACTGCCTACTGAATTCGGACGTGGAGGTTACCGAAAACTGGCTGAATCCGGTTTTAGATTTATTTCGAAAAGATTTAAAGATCGCGGCGGTTCAACCCAAAATTTTAGATTACAACCGCAGAAATTTCTTCGAATTTGCCGGTGCTGCCGGTGGTTTCATCGATAACCTGGGTTATCCGTACTGCCGTGGAAGAGTTTTTGAAAATATTGAAGAAGACAAAGGCCAATTCGATGACGAAACCGAAATTTTCTGGGCTTCTGGCTGCTGTTTATTTATACGTTCTGAAGATTTCAGGAAACAGAACGGTTTCGATGCGAGATTTTTTGCGCATCAGGAAGAAATCGATCTATGCTGGCGGCTTAAAAACGACGGAAAGAAAATTTTCTACACCGGAAAATCTACAGTTTATCATGTAGGAGGCGGAACTTTGAACAAGCAAAGCGCCCAAAAAACCTTCCTTAATATGCGGAATAATCTTTCCATGCTTGTGAAAAATCTTCCGTTTTCAATAGTTTTCTGGATTATTCTTTCACGACTGATTCTTGATGGCGCGGCAGCTTTATATTTTGCATTCAAAAACGGATTCCCTCATCTTTGGGCAGTTTTGCGGGCTCATTTCAGCTTTTATGCGCAGTTGCCGGAAACTATAAAATTACGCGGTAAAAATCAGATAAGAAATTACTATGAATCTAAATGGTTGATTTTTAAACACTTTATTTAATTAATTAGTCTTATTTCCACTGTTTTCTTTATTTAAAATTTTCTTACATTCTCTCGAAATCAAATAAATTGCATTACATTTATATAAATGAATGTAGATTTATATTTCATCATAACAATCATTGTTATCGTTATTTTGGCGATCGGGTTGCTGATTTATTTTTTTCAGCATAAATTTTTCTTTCAGCCGGAAAAACTTCCACCAGATTTCAAATTCGCTTACGAACATTTAAAAGCCTATGAAAAAACGGTTGAGCCCGAATCTGGCGCGAAAATAAATTATCTACATTTTCAGGTTGACGAACCGAAAGGCGTTGTGATTTACCTGAAAGGAAATACCAAAAGCATCAAAGGTTGGGGCAAATTTGCCATTGATTTCACGAGGTTAGGTTATGAAGTTATTATGATGGACTACCGCGGTTTCGGGAAAAGCACCGGAAAACGCACGGTAGAAGCCATGAAAAGAGACTCCCAATTTATTTATGATATTGTAAAAAAGGAATTTTCTGAGGAAAAAATTGTCGTGTACGGCCGCTCACTTGGCTCGGGATTCGCAGCAAGACTGGCAGCAAAAAATAATCCACGCCTTCTGATTTTAACCTCACCACTCTATTCTCTTCTGCGGACCATTCACCGGTATTTGCCGTTTATGCCGGCAAAGCCTTTTCTGCGGTACAACATACCCACATTTCGGTATTTAAAAAATGTAAAATGTCCTGTTAAAATTATTCATGGCAGCGATGACCGACTGGTCCCTATCAAAACCGCCGTAGATCTTTCAGAAATTAATCCGAAACTTACAAGACTCTACGTGATTTTGGGTGCAGGTCATATAAATGTGCATCATTTTGAAGAATATCACCATGTGATGGAAGAAATTTTCGATGAACGGAAAACAGTAATCGATAAAGAAAAAACCAGTTTAAACGTGAGACATAGAAACTAAAATTGCTTCTGCTTTTCACAATTCATTTATCTTTGCTGTAAATTTTTATTCTTAATGGAACTTATTATCATTATATTTCTGGTGCTGCTTAACGGGATTTTTTCCATGTCTGAAATGTCACTGGTGTCTTCCAGAAAATTTAAACTCGAAAATGCTGGCAAAAAAGGCAGTTCAGGAGCTAAAAAAGCGCTTGAACTTTCGGAACATCCAACAAAATTCCTTTCAACGGTACAGATAGGAATCACGCTTATCGGAATATTACTCGGTGTTTATTCTGGAGAAAATCTGACAACAGATTTGCAGCATTTTCTCAGCAGGTTTTCTGCTATTGAACCCTATTCAAAAACATTAGCCACGGCCGGTATTGTAATATTCATTACCTATCTGTCGATACTACTGGGCGAACTTCTGCCGAAGAGAATTGCTATGACGTATCCGGAAATTGTAATTACGATGGTAGCAAAACCAATGGATATTCTGTCAAAAATTACTTCCCCGTTTGTATGGCTGCTCAGTACTTCAAATAATTTAATCCTGAAATTATTGGGAATTAAAAGCAGTTCCGACAGTATTGTGACCGAAGAGGAAATAAAATCTATCATAAAAGAAAGCGCCCAGGAAGGTGAAATCGATATTATAGAACACAATATTGTAGAGCGCGTTTTCGAACTTGGTGACCGAAAAATCAACACATTGCTTACGCACAGAACTGCAATGACTTTTTTCAGTACTGAAGATTCGTTACCGGAAATTCTAGCGAAAATTAAAAACGATAAACATACCGCCTATCCGGTAACCAAAAAAAATAACCTAGATGACATTCTTGGAATCGTTTTATTGAAAGACCTTTTTCCCATTGAAGAATCCGAAAAATTCGATATTAAAAAATATGTAAAACAGCCTCTTTATTTCAACGAAAACAGTTATGCCTATAAAGCTCTTGAAGTTTTCAAAAAAGAGAAAAACCACTACGGAATTGTAATCGACGAGTACGGAAACACGGTGGGAATGATTACTTTGGGTGATTTGCTGGATGCTTTGGTTGGTGACACCGCGACCGAAGACAACTTCGATTACCGAATCACCGAACGGAACGAAAATTCCTGGCTGGCTGACGGGCAGGTGCCGATTGTAGAATTCCTGAAGTATTTTGACATTGAATATGAGTTCGATAACAAAGATAATTACACCACCTTGGTTGGCTTTTTCCTGAATCAACATCACGGCGTGACACAGATTGGTGATAAAATCAATATTGAGGATCTTGAACTTGAAATTCTGGATAAAGATGGCCAGCGTGTAGATAAAATCCTCATTACAAGAACTAAGCCTTAATAATCATGGCAAAAATCCTTCAGTATTTTCAGGAAAAGGTAGTGTTTCTTCCCGTTCCGTTGCACCCAAAACATGAATTCAACTTTGAAGTTGATTTTGAAGAATATTTATGGGAAACTCCTTTTGAAGGCTTAATAAATGTGCTGCACTTTAAAATTAAAAATCCCAAAGGCATAATCCTGTATTTTCATGGGAATGCCGATAACCTTCACCGTTGGGGTAAAATTGCCTCGGAGTTTACTAAATTTGGTTATGACATACTGATAATGGATTACCGTGGCTACGGAAAAAGCTCAGGTTCAAGAAACGAAAAATTTCTATATTCTGACGCACAGTTTGTGTATGATTTCGCAAAACAGCATTATGGAGAAGAAAACATAATTGTGTACGGAAGAAGTCTTGGCGGTGCATTTGCCGTAAAAATGGCTGCCGATAACAATCCAAAAGTGGTTATTCTTGAAGCTACATTTTATAATCTGCAGGATATCGCCAACCGTTGGCTTCCTGTTAAAGTAACTGATAAAGTTTCCACCAAAATGACATATCATTTTCTTTCCAACGAAAATATTCTCAATATAAACACCGCTCTTTACCACTTTCATGGAACCAAGGACAAAATAGTTCCCATAAATTCAGGAAAAAAACTTTTCAAAGTATTTGCTGATCACCATCCTTCTCTTCCAAAAAAATTTATAGAAATTGAAGGCGGAACTCATGATGATCTGGCGAAATTTCAGCAATACACTGACCAAATGAGAGAAATTTTAAAATAACTTACAAATCATCAAATTAGATTTAATTCAAAAACCTTAAGCAATTCATGATAGACTTCTGCGCCATCGATTTCGAAACAGCCACCCACGAACGCAACTCTGCCTGCGAAATGGGAATCTGCGTTGTGGAAAACGGAGAGATTGTAAAAACCCAGACCTGGCTTATAAAACCGCCGAGTTTCCCTTACTTCCATCCAAGAAATATTGATGTTCACGGAATTCTTCCTGAAGATGTGCAGGATGCACCTACCTTTGAAGATATTTGGCATGAAGCGGAAAACCTGATGTACGGAAATCTTATGATTGCTCACAACGCAGCTTTTGATGCGGGTGTACTGCGCAGTTGTCTCGATTATTACGGTTTTTTCAAGCCAAAAATTAATTACCTCTGCAGTATTTCGGTCGCGAAGAAATCGTGGAAAAATCTTCCCAAATATGGATTGAAGAGTCTGGCTGAGCATCACCACCTCTCCTTCAACCATCACCGTGCCGGGGACGATGCGGAAGTTTGCGCTAAAATTTCGCTGCTGGCTTTCGATAAACTGATGGTTACCTCGAACGACGAAGTTCAGGAAGTAATGAAGAAGAACATGAAATTGCTCTAACTTCTCAAACTTTTAAACAAAAAAAACGGCATCAGCAGTAAGCTGCACCGTTTAAATTATATTTTGAATCATTTCTTAATTGCTTAAAACCTCTGCCATCAGGTTAAATTTGGGAATATCAATCGCTAAATTTTCGCTGTTGTGAAGATTGATGCAAAAATAAACACCGCTCATACTGCCGACTCCCGAGCGCAGCACAACATTAGAAAAATATTTGAATGTTTCTCCAGGATTGATTTCGGGAGTAAGACCTATGACACCATCGCCTTCCACTTCAGTGTAACCGAAACCTACATCATAAATCAGCCATTTCCTTTTCAAAAGCTGCACCGGATGGTCGCCAAGGTTTTCGATGGTTACATGATACCTGAATACAAAACGGTTTTCAGACGGAAAACTGTTTTTAATATCATATTCGGGAATTACAGAAACTTTAATATCAAAGGTAGTTGTAGAAAACATTTCAGTAGATTTTTTAGGGGAAATGCAAAAATCCCGCCTTTTCAGTACGGGATTTCATTTATTTTATAAATCGCTCGGATAAATTTATAATTCAAGCGCTTTTCTTTCGTCGCCTCCCATTAAGAATTCAACAGGATTGTCGATTGCTTCTTTTACTGCAACCAGGAAACCAACAGATTCTTTACCATCGATAATTCTATGGTCGTACGAAAGTGCAACATACATCATCGGCCGAATTACTACCTGCCCGTCAATCGCCATCGGTCTTTGCAGGATATTGTGCATTCCCAGAATTGCAGACTGGGGCGGGTTGATAATTGGCGTTGACATCATAGATCCGAAAGTTCCGCCGTTTGTTACCGTAAATGTACCGCCAGTCATTTCATCAACAGTAATTTTACCGTCTCTTACTTTTTCTGCCAAAGATTTGATGTTGGCTTCTACTCCACGGAAGGTCATGTTTTCAGCATTTCTTAAAACCGGAACCATCAAGCCTTTTGGTCCAGAAACCGCGATTGAAATATCGCAGAAATCGTAATTAATTTTGTAATCTCCATCAATTGAAGCATTTACATCAGGATACATTTGAAGTGCTCTGGTAACCGCTTTGGTGAAGAATGACATAAATCCTAAACCTACACCGTGTTTTTGAGCAAATTCTTCCTTATATTGTTTTCTGATTCTGAAGATTTCAGACATGTCAACTTCATTGAAAGTCGTCAACATTGCGGTTTCATTTTTCACAGAAACCAATCTTGCTGCCAATTTTCTTCTGAGAACTGAAAGTTTTGTGGTGCTTGAAGATCTTGATCCGCCAGTAGATGATGCAGCACCCATTGCAGGTACGGAAGCAGTTTCAGCGTCCTGTTTTGTGATTCTGCCATCTTTTCCTGAACCGGAAACTTGTGATGCATCTACTCCTTTCTCATCAAGGATTTTCTTTGCAGCAGGTGAAGGAGTTCCGGTTGCGTAAGAAGTTGGTTTTGCCTCTTCTTTTTTCGCTTCCTGAACGATTGCAGGTTTTTCAACCACTTTTTGTTCTGCTTTCGGAGCTTCTGCGTTTTCTGCTTTTGGAGCTTCCGCAGCAGGAGCTGAACCTTCAGGTTTTTTGGCATCCATGTCGATTAAACAAACTACTTGACCAACTTGTACCACTTCACCTTCTTCGGCTTTTAAAGTGATAATTCCGCTTTCTTCAGCAGGTAAATCAAGAGTTGCTTTGTCGGAATCAACTTCAGCAATGGGTTGGTCCTTTTCTACATAATCGCCGTCTTTTACCAACCATGATGCGATTTCAACTTCTGTGATGGATTCTCCCGGTGAAGGGACTTTCATTTCTAATATTGACATCGGGTTTATTTTTGTTTATTATTTAAAAATTAATTATGCTGTAACCGGTCTTTTTGCAGGAGCATCATCGCGGTCGAAAACTCTGTTGATTACATTATTTTGGTTTCTTTCGAACATTTTGTGACTACCCGGAGCCGGTGATCCACTGGCAACCGGTGCAATCACCTGAATTCCTGTATCTCTGAAATTACGCAGGATATATGCCCACGCTCCCATATTTTCAGGCTCTTCCTGAACCCAAACCAATTGCGTTCTGCTGCTGTATTTGCTTAAGATCTCTTCGATCTTATCTTGTTGAAGAGGGTAAAGCTGCTCTAATCTTACCAATGCAATATTTTCGCAGTTCAGTTCTTCTTTTTTGGCTAAAAGCTCGTAGTAAATCTTACCTGAACACAGGATTAGTTTTTCAATTTTCTTCGGATTTGCAACAGCATCATCAATAACTGGCTGGAACGTTCCGGTCGCAAAATCTTCTAACGGAGATACTACTTTCGGATGACGCAACAGTGATTTCGGAGTCATTACAACCAGCGGTTTTCTGAAATTCCACTTCAGCTGTCTTCTCAACAAGTGGAAATAGTTTGCCGGCGTAGTTGCATTGGCTACAGTCATATTTTCGTTGGCGCAAAGTCCTAAAAATCTTTCGAGTCTCGCAGATGAGTGTTCAGCACCCTGACCTTCAAAACCGTGAGGCAAGAGCATCACCAACCCATTCTGGATTTTCCATTTTTCTTCAGCGGCTGCTAAATACTGGTCGATGATAATCTGAGCTCCGTTGACGAAATCCCCAAACTGTGCTTCCCAGATTGTAAGTGTATTTGGTGAAGCCATGGCATAACCATAATCAAAACCAAGAACTCCATATTCTGAAAGATGCGAATTATAAATATCGAAACGGCTCTCGGAAATATGTCTTAACGGGATGTATTCTTCTTCTGTATCTTCTGTTTTTACCATTGCGTGACGGTGAGAAAAAGTTCCTCTTTCCACGTCTTCCCCGGAAATACGTACATTTTTACCTTCAGTAAGTAAGGTTGCATAAGCAAGCCACTCCCCAAGTGCCCAATCGAGTGAATTGCTCTCGATCATTTTCAGACGGTTTTCGAAAAGTCTGGTTATTTTCGAAATGAATTTTTTATCAGCCGGTAAAGTAGTCATTTTTACAGCCAGCTCTTTCAGTGCTTTAATATCGAATCCTGTATCTACGCTGTTCTGCATTGCACCACGCGGACAAAGCGGGAAATCTTTCCAGGCATCTTCCATAAAGATAGCCATGGCATTTTTTTCAATTTCCTTCGATGCGTCATAGTCTGCATCCAATAGATTTTTGAATTCGCTTTCCATTTTTTTCAGCACTTCATCAGAAACAATTCCTTCCTTAATAAGCACTTCTTTGTAAATCTCGCGTGGATTTGGATGTTTTGAAATTGCTTTATAAAGATTCGGCTGGGTAAAACGAGGCTCATCACCTTCATTGTGACCGTATTTTCTGTAGCCTAATAAATCGATGTACACGTCTTTACCAAACTGAGCACGGAAATCTGCTGCAAATCTGATGGCATGTACTACAGCTTCCACATCATCAGCATTTACGTGCATCACCGGAGATTCGGTAACTTTAGCAATATCTGTACAGTAAATGGAAGAACGTGCATCCAGGTAATTGGTTGTAAATGAAACCTGATTGTTTACAACAATATGAACTGTACCGCCGGTTTTGTAACCTTCAAGGGTCATCATCTGCGCAACTTCGTACACAATTCCCTGGCCGGCAATTGCACCGTCACCGTGAATTACGATCGGTAAAACTTTCTTGTAGTCGTGGTAGGTATCATCTACTTTCGCACGGCAAATACCTTCAACCAAAGCTGCAACGGTTTCCAGATGCGAGGGATTCGGGGTTAGGTTGATTGAAACTTCTTCTCCGTTGGCTGTTTTTATTTTTTTGGATGAACCCAAGTGATATTTTACATCACCTGAAAATACATCCTCCTCAAATTCTTTTCCTTCAAATTCTGAGAAAATCTGTTTGTAAGATTTCCCGAAAATATTGGTGAGTACATTTAATCTTCCACGGTGAGCCATTCCTAACACCACTTCATCAACTCCGTGTTGCGAAGAACGCGTGATGAGCTGATCAAGCGCAGGAATTAGCGATTCACCTCCTTCAAGTGAAAATCTCTTCTGCCCAACGAATTTGGTGTGCAGATAATTTTCAAAAGCAACGGCCTGGTTTAGCTTGCCTAAAATTTCAGTTTTCTCAGAAGCATTGAGCTGAGCACGGTTTTCGTTTACCTGAAGCCATTTTCTGATATACAGTTTTTCATCCGTATTATTAATGTGCATATACTCTACCCCGATAGATTCGCAATAGATATTTTCTAAACGTTTTACAATATCCTGAAGTGTTGCTGCGCCCGGCATTCCGATTTCTGTAGCGGAATTGAATTTACGGGTAAGGTCGGTCTGCGTAAGTCCGAAATTTTCGATCGCCAGTGTAGGCTCATAATGTCTTCTCTGGCGAACAGGGTTGGTATTGGTAAACAAATGCCCTCTGTGTCTGTAAGCCTCAATTAAATTTAAAACTTTGAATTCTCTCTGAATATCATCCGGAATTTGACCACTTGATGCAGACTGATTTGCAAACTGCACTACTTTTTCAGATGAATTTGCTGAAACTGAAGTATTTTCAGAAGATTCGTCACCGTAATTTTCGAGCGCAAAATCAAATCCCTGGAAAAATGCTTTCCAGGAAGGCTCCAGACTATCGGGATATCTTAAATATTGTTGGTATAAGTCTTCGATTAACTGCGAATGAGCAGCGTTCAGGAATGAAAATTTGTCCATTATTTACAGATTAACTGTTGTTGATTTATTTTACTACAAATTTAAGCAAAATAAGTGAACTAATAAAGCTGAAAAATTTTAAAAAACAATTAAACAAATCATCTGTAAACCGGCAAAGATAATTTCATCACTGTATTACTTTCCACAGCCGGTTCTTCGAGGAAGGTTTGCTGCAGATCGCCGGTACGCATCGTATCTTTTTTGGCCTGCTGAAGGAGTTGCTGTATTGCACTAATTCGGCCTGAATAACTGCCCCGGTAATAAATGACATAGTTTCTGGACGCATTCACCGTTCTGAAGGTGAAGTTGTTATCGGATACACCAATTCTTTTGGAAAGCGGTATTCCGTAGTAATAAGAAACTTCTTTATCTTTAAAATTATTGGCATTAGTGATTAAAACCGGCTCGCCGTACTCGTCTTCTCTCTTCCGCAAATCCATTGTTATAAAGTTGAGGGTTTTGTTATGGTTCATCACGATATTCTTGAAAAGCGCGTCTTTGGTATTCTTGGAATTTACATTCACACCTAAGAGAAGCTGGCCTTCTTTTTCTTCCACCATCAAACTGTCGAATTTCAAATTTTCGCGCGCCTGTTCTTTATTGACTTTGTTGCCTAAGATGTTAAAGAGCGTAATCATTCCGCTTTCAATATTCTGGTTGATATCGTCTTCTGAAATTAAATTAAGTGAACGTTTGAGGAAAGGCTGCTTCGGAGTATGAACATACCAAATGACTCTGGTCTTTCCATTTGCCGGAATAAATTTTAAATCGATAAGATAAGGATTGCGGTTTCGGCCTTCGAATAACTGATAACGAAGTGTTTTGTTTGGATTTTCGTAACGGATAAACAAGTCACCAAAAACATCTTCGTTTTTTTTATCGTGGTAACTCATAGAACTTCCCTGACCTTCATAAGGGGTAAAAAAATCGAAAGTAAGATTTTTGTTCCTGGCAAAGAAGCCACTCCAGCGGCTGAAATTCTGGAGATTATTAAACTGTGGAAAAACCTTATCGACAGGATAATTGATTTCTTTTTCAACGGTGAAACTCTTGCTTTCTGCCACGAAAGTCATAGAGACGGCGTACACTGCCAATAAAAAGATGATAATTAAAGTTCCGAATTTTAACCAACGCATGGGCAAAAATACAAAAATCTCTCACACAAAAAACGCGGCAGTATAAATATTGCCGCGTTGTATAGGTGTTTCTGTTTTAAGGGATAATTGTTCCGGGGTGTATAACCGCATTCTTCTTCACGACTACAATACCGTCTTTTATAGAATGGGTATCGTAATCACCATCCTGGAGGTGTTTACCGCCAATAATTCTTACATTATCACCAATCCTGCAGTTTTTGTCCAAGATCGCACGTTCGATATAGCAGTATTTCCCTACACCAAGATTTGCTGTACCGTTCTGGTCATTTATTACGATTTCTTTGGTATCCTGATAATAGTCGGCACCCATCATATAGGTATTTATAAGTGTACTTCCTTTATCGATACGGCTTCTGTTTCCCACAATTGAGTTTTCAATTTTATCTGCCATTACCACACAACCGTCACCAAAAATAGCTTTACTCACGTATGAACCCAGTATTTTGGATGGTGGAAGCATTCTCGCGCGGGTATAAATCGGCGAATGACTGAATAAATTAAATTTCGGGAAATCCTGCGTGAGCTCCAGATTGGCATCAAAAAACGACTGTATTGTACCGATATCCGTCCAGTATCCATCATATTGATAACTGATCATTTTAAAGGTTCCAATCCCGTTCGGAATAAGTTCGCCACCGAAATCATCTCCCGGATCATTATCAAACATTTTTTTCAGCATATTTTTACTGAACACATAAATGCCCATTGAGGCAAGAAACTCTTTACCCTCGGATCTGCCTTTTTCAGAAACTTCAGATTT
This sequence comes from Kaistella sp., assembly GCF_032060305.1. NCBI lineage: Bacteria > Pseudomonadati > Bacteroidota > Flavobacteriia > Flavobacteriales > Weeksellaceae > Kaistella > Kaistella sp. Next base: position 34,330 of record NZ_DAMBHK010000019.1, read on the forward strand.
CCATTCATCCAACACCTCATGGGATGGTTTTTCGATAAACGAGGTAATATTACCGTCGTCATCCGCTTTTAAGATACCAAATCCAGGCGCATCATGACAGTTCACAGGAATCGTTGCAATGGTAATATCCGCTTCCTTACTGCAGTGGAAATCGATCATCGCACGAAAATCCATCTGATAAAGCTGATCGCCGGAAAGTATCAGAATATAATCATATTCATACTTATCGAGATGCTTCATCGACTGTCGCACCGCATCAGCCGTACCCTGATACCACTGGTCGTTTTCGACATTCTGTTCTGCAGCCAAAATATCTACGAAACCCTTACTGAAGATATCAAAATGGTAAGAATTTTTGATGTGAGAATTTAAAGAAGCCGAATTAAACTGCGTTAAAACCAAAATCCTGTTGAATCCCGAATTCAGGCAGTTGGAAATCGGAATATCCACCAATCTGTATTTTCCGGCTATTGGAACCGCCGGTTTAGAGCGCGAATAAGTTAAAGGAAACAACCGTGTTCCGCGTCCACCGCCGAGCACTATTGAGATGACACTTGGTTTCATAGGATTAAATTTTTGTGTTTGC
>NZ_DAMBHK010000020.1:0-22369 GCF_032060305.1 Kaistella sp.
AAAGAAGATTTCAGGAAGCGCACGAAAATTTTGCGGCTTTAAAAATGATCTTGAAAAACGGTGATATGCCGAATTTCATTAAGCTGGTAGAACACGAAGCACTAACGCTTCACGCCATGATGATGATGAGTGATCCTGCGTTTATCCTTATGAAAACGGGCACGCTGGCAGTTATCAATAAAATTTGGGACTTCCGTAAAGACATCGGATTGCCGCTGTTTTTCACCTTGGATGCGGGTGCAAACGTTCATTTGTTATTTCCGGCCGATAAGGACGAAGACCAAATCAAGGAATTTATTGTAAAAGAGCTTTTACAGTTTACTCAAAATAACGGTGTCGTGAAGGATGTGATGAGGTTTTAAATCCCGGAAAATTACTTTTTTGCAGCAAACCTGCTCAAGGTGTGCATTACAAAAACTACCAGAATTCCCACAATTGCTGCGGAAATTGATAAAATGAATTTAGCGTTTTCTTCGTGCCAGAAGCCCAGTTGCCATTCCATTGCGTACAGGTTGAAGCCAATGAAAATTACGAATAACACTAAGAATATTTTATAAAAAAGATGCATTTTATGGGTCTTTAAAATTTAACGTAAGTGGTGATCAACTGTGCAAAGTTAGTTGTAAACAGCTTAATCGAAATCGCAAGAAGAATAATTCCGAAAACTTTTTGCAAAACCTGAAGGGTTCCGTCGCCCAGCTTCCTCTCGATCCAGTTCGCCGATTTCAGCACCAAATATACGAAAATTGTATTGAGGATGATTCCCAAAATAATATTTATATCATGATATTCCGCACGTAAAGAAAGGGTAGTGGTAAGTGTTCCGGCACCTGCAATGAGTGGGAATGCAATGGGAACGATGGAGGCCGATTTTGCTTCATGGTGTTTCTGAATTTCGATGCCCAGAATCATTTCCACTGCGATGATGAAGATTACAAAAGCACCGGCAATTGCAAACGAATTCACATCAACGCCAATAAATTTAAGAATTTTATTTCCGATAAAAAGAAAAGAAATCATCAGGATACCCGATACAATCGCGGCTTTTTCTGATTCAATATGCCCAAATTTCTGCTTTAAAGTGACAATAATTGGAATTGAGCCTACAATATCGATTACAGCAAAAAGAACCATGGTAGTGGTAAGCGTTTCTTTTAAAGAGAAAGAGTCAAGCATTTCTTAAAATTATTAATTTCGCAAAAATAGAAAAATTAATTGATTATTGTCTAATCTGAGAATATATTCTGACAATTGATTTTAAAAGCTCATCGATATGTTCATCGGAATGATATGGCGCGTATTTTTCGACCAGAATTTGTTCTGAAAGTGCTCTGTATTCGTCCGCAAACTTCTGACCTTTATGTGTTTCCAGGTATTTTTTTAAATCTGATTCGGTAAGAAGGCCGAGGTTTTCTTTGGTGTCGGCATTTATTTCTTCGTATACCGAAATAAATTTCGAGAAATCTTTATTTTCAGCCAGTTTTTTTAAATATTTAATATTGTCATCAAACTGAACGCTCAATTTATTGCGAATCAATTCCTCTGTTTCGGCGATAGTAGTGATTGGCTTTGTGGTGATCACCGGTTTTAAATTGCGGTGGGTCATTTTCTTTTTTATCACAAGGAAGAGAGAAAGTAGTCCAGCCATTAAAGCCAAGTTTCCGAAAACAATTTTCCAGTTAATCCTGCTTTTATCTTTTATTTTTAAATTATGAGTCTGCAGAACCGGGGTGTTTACGGTTTCCAGAACGTTATTGGTATAATCGTTAACTTTTTCAAGCGTCGTTTTAGAGTCTGCAATCTGTTGCGGTGTTTTTACGTTTAATGCGATAGATTGAGATCCCAAATCAACATATTTTTTAGTCTCAGGATCGAAGTAAGAAAAGTTCTCAAAATTGATGCTGATCGGTCCCGGCCGCTTGGGGATTACAACATAATCTGCTTTCAAAATGCCATTTAGTCTGTTGTCTTTTGCATTGGTTTTTACTGAAACTTTAGGTTCAAAAAACACATAATCTGCAGAATTTACCATTTTTGGTAAATGGAGCGTACCAAAATTCCCGGATCCTGAAATCTGTATCGAAATGTTTACAGGTTTGTCGATTTCCGCAACTTCAACTGAGCTGTTGTTTGCCACAGAAACAGCAAAATTACCGACGGCGTTTTTAAAATGCACGGGCATTCCCGATGGAAGTTTCTTTACATTGAGCCTTACTTTATTGGAGGTTATTTTTTCTTCCTTTGAAGAACCTGAAATTGAGGCAGAAACTGGCGGTACATCAACAGAACCGGTCTCTGATGGAAAAATCATAAACACGGCAATAACCTGCGATGCAATATCTGAATGGGATTCGATTTCAGATTTCGCAAAACTCACTGGTTTAATTCGGATATTTCTATCTCGTGGATACTGGATGTTACCAACTTTTCTGAAATTATTGTAATCCCGGCTATAGGCGCGCAGAACTGCTATGGTAGGTTCGTTTCTATAAATCTCTTTATCCTTTACCTCCATGTTGAGATACACTTCATCCGAATTGGAAGTCGCAGCAACTGAAGATTTTTTATCGTTTTCTCTTACATTAATTTCGAAAGGCTCGGTCTTGTAAATTTTACCGTTTACGGTGACCAGTACAGATCCGAATGTAACCTTACCCGCACGCTTCGGACTCAGAACCATCTGGTAAACCATCTGATTCAAGACATTACCTTTTTTGGCATCGAGAACAATTGTGTTTTGCTCAGATGCGGTCCCGATGATATCGAATTTTGAAGTGTCGGGCATTCTGAGCGGGGTTTCCTGCTGCATATTTTCGCCGGCAATTTCGAGTAAAACGGTTAGGTTAAACGGCTGGTTTACTTTCTGATCCTTCACTTCAGATACAGCTAAAGTTACCTGACCATAACTTAATATCGTCGAGAAAAGAAATAATATGTATGGAATTCTTTTTTTCATCACCAATCCTTTTCGTTGCTTTGTGGCATCGAATAGGAATTCTTATTGAGAATCCTTTTTGCGGTTTCTCTTTCTTTATTTTCTACACGGTTAAGGATTGAATTTTCAAGGTCTTTAGGTAATTTGCCGGAGTTGTCGTTTTTATTTTTGTTGGGATCGTCGCCTTCGCCTTCGCCTTTGTTTTGCTGCCCTTGCCCGGACTGGCTTTGTGGCGTGTCGCCTTTTTCATCGCCCTGGTTTTTGTCCTGGTTTTTGTCGTTTCCGCCACCGCCGCCGGAATTATTTTTCTGCTTATTCTCTTCCTGCTTTTCTTTTTCCTTCAGCATCGCGATTTCGTAATTCTTGCGGATGGTTTCGTTGTAAGGATCCTGTTTCAGAGCCTGTTTGTAAAATTCAGCTGCTTTTTTCGAATTATTTGTCTGCATGTGAGCATTGCCCAAATTATAAAGTGCGGCAGCTTTATCCGGAATCGTTGTAGCTAATTTTTCAGCTTTTTCGTATTCCGCAGTGGCTTCTGCAAACATTTTTCTTTTATAAAGTGAATTGCCGAGGTTATAGTGTGCGCTGAAATCTTTTTCATTAACCTTAATGGCTTCCATATATTTTGATGAAGAAGCTTCGTAGTTCTTCTTATCGAAATTCTTATTGCCTTCAAAAACAAGGGTGTTGTAACTCTTCTGTGCCGAGAAAAAGACAGTGCAAAAAATTAATAATATGGAGGTGAAAAGTAAATTGCGATTCATTACTGCAAAATTATCTCTTTAAATGTTAAGTCGAGTAGGTGTTTCTGTTAAAATTCGGTTAAATATAGACCGAAATACCTGAATATTAGTTAAATATTAAACTCTCTCTTTGGATTTAAGAGAAAAATTAAAAGAAAAAGAAATATGGAAATGGCTAAAAAATACTGATAATAATGAATGGCGTTTTGGGATTTCACCAATGTTTCAGATGATGAAGATGTTTTAGCCAGCGCATCAATAATCTGCGAGGTGGCATCGTCAAGGTTATTGCCATCAATATAGGTTCCACCGGTTTCTTCAGCGATATTCTTCAGCGCATTTGTCTGTCGTTTAGAAATCACCGTTTGACCGGTCAGATCAGTTTTATACCCCATCAGCTGTCCGAAAACATATTCCGGAATCGGCGCGCCTTCCTCAGTTCCTATTCCCACAGAAACTACATGAATTCCTTCTTTATTTGCAAGTCTTATGGCTGCTTTCTCGTTTCCTTCATTATCTTCACCGTCGCTAACTAAAACAACTTTACGCGAACCTTTTGCGACGTTTTTAAATTTATCTGCAGTGGTTTTCATTCCGTTTAAAAAATCAGTTCCCTGAATTTTTACTACACTGGTTTCCACTCCTCCGATATAAGTTTCTGCAGCGGTAAAATCCGTGGTCAAAGGCATTATTGAAGCAGATTCACCGGCAAAAACCACAATTCCAACTTTATCATTCTTCATCTTAAACATCGTGTTGATGATGATGTTTTTGGCTTGAGTTAAGCGGTTTTGTTCCACGTCCTGTGCATTCATCGAATTGGAGACATCAAGAAGAAAAATTACATTGTTCATCTTCTGCCTGGTTTTCACTTCCTCGGTACCGCTGAGTAAATCTACGATGGAAAGAATCAGGAAGAGGGTAGCAATTAAATATAACACTGGAAAAAATCTGGAAAATCCGCTTTTCTTTTCAAAGAGTTCCTCCTGGAATCTGGCTTCCGCAAATACGGTTTTCTTGCGGTTTTTCCACTTTGTGTATCCAGCAATAATAATCCCGAGCAGCGGCAGGAGCAGCAGCAAGAGTAAATACCAGTTATTTCCTAAATACCAATTCATATTAGTGTTCAAATTCTTTTCTCATCAACTTAAAAACTTATAAAATACCCACCGAAGCAGCGCATCGAGTAATAAAACTGCCAGGGCAATCCAAAGAAAAATCCTGAAATATTCCTGATAGTTATAAAGTTTTGTGGACTTAAGTTCCGATTTTTCAAGCTGATTAATTTCTTCATATACCTGCTCCAAACTTTGGTTGGATGTGGCGCGGAAGTATTTTCCACCGGTTGTTTGTGCAATTTCACGGAGCACAGGCTCATCAATTTTCACCTCGGTTTCATTGAAAATCAAGTCGCCAAAAATGTCGGTTGCTGTTGGCATCAGCGCATATCCGTTGGTTCCTATACCGATGGAATATACTTTTATATCGTTGCTTTTCGCCAGTTGAGCGCCAACCTGAGCCGGCATTGCATTTTCAATCGTATTCACGCCATCGGTCATTAAAATAATGATTTTCGATTTCGATTTGCTGTGTCGTAAATGGCTCACCGCCACCGAAAGTCCTTCACCAATTGCGGTTCCGGGCTGCAGTTCCAGTGGATTTAAGTTTTCAAGTTCCTCGAGCAAAACAGCATGATCCGAAGTTACAGGAACTTTGGTAAACGCCTCGCCGGAATAGGTGACGAGGCCAATACGGTCGCCGGGTCTTTTTTCGATAAAATTTTTGGCAATTCCTTTCAGTGCCGTTAAGCGGTCGGGTTCTAAATCTTTAGCGAGCATGCTGAGTGAAACATCCACAGAAAGCATAATGTCGATTCCCTTACTGTCGTCGTTATCCTGAGAAATCGTGAAGGTTCTCGGGCGTGCCATCGCAATAATCAATGCCGAAAGTATGATGTACTTTGAAATTTTCAGAAGAAAAAGAACAAATAGAATTCCCTTGTTTTCCTGCATGTTTCGGATGGTGGGAACACGAATTCCTGTTCGTTTTTTCTTCCTTAAATCCAAAACGATTAAAGGAATGAAAGCGGCGAACAGCAGTAAAAACCACGGACTGTAAAATTCTAAATTAAGCAAATCAAATGTCATTATACGCCTGTTCTTAATTGTTCGTCTTCCAAATCTTTGGAAGAACGTTTTACAAAGGTTTTTATATCATTGAAGTCTGTCTGCATGGTAGGCTGGTCCGGAAACGTCTTCGCGAATTTCACCAAATCACCTCGCAAAAATATATTTTCAACAATTTTTTCGTTTTCTGGCGAAATGGTATTGTTCGTTTTCATCACATCAATTAAATCATCCGTCAACAGAACATCCGCAGGAATTTTGTACTGTTTGGTGATAAAATTTCTGGAAATATCAATTAATTCTACATAGAAAGACCGGTAATCTCCGTTTTCAATAAATTTTTTCTTCTTAAGAGTTTCGAGCTCTTTCAGCGTTTGATTGGTCATTACCGCCGGCGAATTTTTTCTGCGTTTCGCATACCGAACCAAATAATAAATAATGAAGATTAAAGCCAGTAAAATCAGCAAACCTAAAATATACCATTTGTAAAGTTCCCAGTAATCTTTAACATCAAGTTTTACCTCTTTGTTTTTCATGATGTCGTTGATTTCATCACCTTTCTGAGCGGTATTGATGACTTCAACTTCGTAAGGAATGGTGTGGTAGAGCTGCCCGCCAATATTGAAATCGAGCGCGGGAATCGTATATTTTCCTTCTTCGAAAATGGCAAATTCAATTACTCTTTCGTAGAAATCGGGTCTTTTGCTGATGCTGTCTTTAATTTCTTCAAAATGAAATGGCAACAGTTCATTTTTAGGCGCAGAAATCACATCTTTTCCCTGTAGATCTGAAATATTAACCCGGAATAGACCAACTTCGCCAAGTGCTAACGTCTTTTTCTCGAGGCGTGAACCCAGCGTTTGCGAAAATGCCAGAACGCTGAAAAGGGCAAATAAGATAAAATATTTTTTTTTCAAAATCTGATTTCTGTTTTTATAAACTTTCTGAATATTGATTAGCGTTTTCTGAAATACTGATAAAGGAATTTCGAATAATCTTCGCCGGTATTGATATTCATAAAACTGGCGGCAGAATTTTCGAAATCTTCGGTTACGCTGCGAACTTTCTGTTTTTGTTTCTCTGCAAATTCATAACGCCATCTTGCGCTGGAAGTGTTTGCCCAAACCTGTTTCCCTGTCTCGGAATCCTGAAAGAGCGCATATCCGATATCCGGAATTTCGCTGTCTTTTTCATCGTAAATACGCATTCCAAGAAGCTGGTGTTTTCGTGCAGCCACGCGAAGAACCTTTAAATCGTAATCATCCTCAAAATCCGAAAACATAAAAACCAGCGATTTTTTCTTGAAGATATTCATCATATACTGCAGCGCACCATCAATTTTCGATTCCGAAGGAACATAATCTGCAGTTAAAATATTACTGATAATAGCCAGAATATGCTTTCTTCCTTTTTGCGGCGGGATAACTTTATAAACTTTATCGGCAAATAAAATAAGGCCGACTTTATCATTGTTTCCAGCTGCTGAAAAACCCAAACTTGCGGCAATTTCTGCGACAAATTCACGTTTCAGCTGGGTTTTGGTGCCGTAATCCATCGATGCAGAAATATCCACCAAAAGCATCAGCGTAAGTTCGCGCTCTTCTTCCATTACCTTCACGAAAGGTTCACGGAAGCGGGCGGTTTTATTCCAGTCGATTCTCCGGATTTCGTCGCCGAACTGGTAAGGCCTTACTTCAGAAAAAGTCATTCCCTGACCTTTAAATGCGCTGTGATACTGACCCATCAACGTTGCTTCCGACTTTTTTTTAGTCCGAATCTCAATCTGTTTTACTTTTTTGATGATGTCTTTAATCTGCATGATTTCTTTTTTCAGGAGCCCGAAGATTTTGTTTTTCTTTGATCTGCGGTCCCGCTTTCCGCTGTATCTTTTGCTCCACTTCGTTTCGCAAAAGGATGCCGCTTCAATCGGGGCTATAAACTTATTTTAGGATTTATCCCGATAATTAGGGAGCCTGTACTTTCCCCAAAATTCTGTTTACAATTTCATCGGCAGTAATTTCTTCAGCTTCCGCTTCAAAACTTAGTCCGATCCGGTGTCTCAGAACGTCTTTTGCGATTTCCTTCACATCTTCCGGAAGTACAAAAGCACGGTTTTTCAGGAAAGCCATCGCACGGGAAGCGATTGCCAGGTTGATGGATGCTCTTGGCGACGCACCGAAACTGATGTAATTTTTAAGTTCTGCCAAACCATAATTTTCCGGTGTTCGGGTTGCGAAAACCATATCTAGGATGTATTTCTCAATTTTTTCGTCAAGATAAATCTGGTTGATAAGATTTTTCGCTTCCATTATATTGTGGAGCGATATCACAGGTTTAATCTCCGGTTGATGCGATGTGGCTACCATTTTCATAATCTTTCTTTCATCCTCGAAATCCGGATAACTGATGGTGCATTTCAGCATAAAACGGTCGCTTTGCGCTTCCGGCAAAAGATAAGTTCCTTCCTGATCAATTGGGTTCTGTGTCGCTAAAACCAGGAAAGGTTTTGGTAAAGGCATGGTTTCGTCACCGATGGTTACCTGTTTTTCCTGCATGGCTTCCAACAGTGCCGACTGTACTTTCGAAGGTGCACGGTTAATTTCGTCAGCGAGTACAAAATTGGCGAAAATAGGTCCGCGTTTTATAGTAAAATCGTTGTCTTTTATATTGTACATCATGGTTCCCACAACGTCTGCCGGCAAAAGATCCGGTGTAAACTGAATCCGTGAAAAATCGCCCTGCACAGCATCTGAAAGTGTTTTAATCGCCAGTGTCTTTGCCAAACCAGGAACACCTTCCAAAAGAACATGGCCGTTGCCCAAAAGACCGATCAATAAACGGTCTACCATATATTCCTGTCCGATAATTGCTTTGTTGATTTCCTGTTTCAGGAGGGTGAAAAAGTAATTCTGTTCTCTTACTTTTTCGGTGAGCTGTCTTATATCTTCGGCCTGATGTAATTCTGACATAGTGATTTTAAAATTTAATGTGTAAATTTCTGATAAATACCCTCATCAGTCAACATAATTGGTGCCAAGAATGAGTTAAAGTTTTGTTAAACCCTCTATACAAAAGATTGGTGAAGGAATTCGAATTGTTAATACGTGATTACAAATTGAAGCATTTTTTAAATAAATATTTTTAGAATCTTTTAAAATGCTTTTTCCCCGGAAAATGCATTTTTGTCTCTTTCAGTTAATTACCCTATTTTTGAGGATTAAAATAATGTAAAATGAACTATCATTTTCAGGCCCACAGGCAGGTCCGCAGAAATCTTCTGGAAATTCTTCAGAATACATCGCACAGTGATTTGATGCTGATTCCCGACGGTTTTAACAATAATATTTACTGGAATATCGCGCACACGGTAGCGACACAACAGCTGCTGTGTTATTATCTTAGCGGAAATCCCTTCAGAATCGATAAATACTGGATTGAAACCTATAAAAAGGGCACACTGCCGAACCTCAATGTGCAGCAGTCTGAAGTTGATGATCTGGCATTTCTGCTTACAGAAACCTCAAAAATTTTAATGAAAGATTACGATGCAGATTTCTTTGCAGATTATACACCTTACACCACAAGTTTTGGGTTGGATCTGAAGAATATTCAGGATGCAATTATTTTCAACAACATGCACGAGACCTTACATTATGGTTACGTTATGGCCCAGAAAAGAGCTATTATTGGCGAAAAATTTTAAAACCTATATCAACCCGGATAGTTAATTTTTAATTATTCCATACATTCAATTTAATGAAAGACGACTTTATTTTTGGTTTGCGACCTGTGATGGAAGCAATAGAAGCCGGAAAAACCATAGACAAAATATTTCTGCAGAATGCGTTGCAGGGCGAGATTTACCAGGAACTCAAAACGCTCTTGTCGAAACATAAGATCCGCCCGAATTATGTGCCGGTAGAAAAACTCAACCGTTTTACAAGGAAAAATCACCAGGGCGTGGTCGCTTTTATTTCAGATGTTCCTTTTGAGAAGATTGAAGATGTGCTTCCGCAGCTTTTTGAAGAAGGAAAAACTCCCTTTATTTTGATTTTGGACCGGTTAACCGATGTAAGAAATTTCGGTGCGATTTGCAGGACAGCAGAATGTGTGGGGATTCACGCCGTTGTTTTGCCTGAAAAAGGCGCAGCGCCAATAAATTCTGATGCGATAAAAACCTCTGCAGGCGCAATTTATAACCTGAAAATCTGCAAAGAAAAAAATCTGGCGCATACCGTAGATTTTCTTCAGCAGTCGGGTGTACAGGTTTTCGCGGCTACAGAAAAGGCGCAGAAACTTATTTATGATGTAGATTTCACTCAGCCCTGTGCAATAGTAATGGGAAATGAAGAAACCGGAATTTCTAAAGAAGTTCTACATCATTCCGATGAGAAAATTAAGCTTCCGATCGAAGGTAAAACACAGTCGCTTAACGTTTCTGTGGCTTGCGGCGCTATTTTATATGAAGCGGTTCGCCAGAAAATCGCAATGCCGATATAACCTGTTTAACTCAAGTATCTCTCAGTTTTTATAGGCTAGCATCAAATTTGAATTCAAAAGAATTTTTAACTTTATTAAAAATTAGAAGTTTATGCGGAGCAGTACGGTTTCAAAAAGCGAGGTGCGCAATTATGTAAAAGAAATAATTCGGGGGAAGATAGAAAAACTCGAAAAGTTTCTTGATTTTACTCTGGAAGCCAGCCGTGAAATCAAGAAAACTCCAAAGTATGATTCCATCCGCGAGGAAATGCAGGAAGAGATTTACCAGATGCAGAAACAGTTGGCTTCACTTAAGGATCTGCAAAGAAACATGACCAAAGTCCTGAATAATTCTACGGAGCGTGTCGCGATAGGATCTCTGGTTTTTACGAATAAAGCGCGATTTTATATTTCGGTTTCTTTGGGCGAATTTTTCTACGAAGGCGACCGTTTCTATGCAATTTCTGAGGAAAGTCCCATGGCAAAAATTTTATTCGGAAAAAAAGCGGGCGACTCATTTGTACTGAACAATATTGCCCAGACCATCGAAAATGTAATGTAAGAGTTAATATAAAAAAGCACAGGTAATTATTTAATGGGAAAAGCAGAAATATTAAAGGAAATCATTGAAAGCAGAAGAAGTATTTTTCCAAAGGATTATACTGGCGAAGAGATAGAACTGGAAATTCTGGATGAGATCCTTCGCTCCGCCACATTCGCTCCAAATCACAAACGTACCAAACCGTGGCGTTTTAAAATATTTAAAGGTGAAGAAAAAACCAGGTTGGGAGAAAAACTGGCCGAGATTTATAAAAATACAGTTGCACCGCAGCATTTTCTCGAAAAAAAATATTTAAGTATCTCTGAAAAAGCAGCGAAAGCAAATGTAATTGTTACAATTTCTGTGAATTTCAGTGGGTTACTCCCGGAATGGGAAGAGATTGCTGCTACAGCGATGGCGGTTCAGAATATGTATCTTACCTGCACCGCACACGGAATTGGCAGCTACTGGAGCAGCCCAGGAATGATTAAACATCTTGATGAATTTTTAAATTTGGAAGAGAATCAAAAGTGTTACGGATTGTTTTATATAGGAAAAATATAAATTAAAGCTGTAACTTTTTATTTGGCAGGCCGACTGATTTCCAAACAATTAATCATAAAAACTTTAATCAATGGAAACTTACGGCTACAACGACCCCGAATCCCAAAACCAAAACTTCAGTAACCGAAATTACCGCTCAGAAAAGAAACTCGCAGCAGGATTGTTGGGGATTTTACTCGGAACTTTTGGTGCCAATAAATTTTATATGGGTTACATCAACGAGGGAATCATCCAGATTGTTCTGAATATTGTAACGTGCGGAATCGCCACTGTAATTCCATTTATCGAGGGAATTATTTATCTTACCATGAGCGATGAGCAGTTCGACCGGACATATATTCAGGGCAGAAAAACATGGTTTTAAAAATTTAGTGATCAAAAAAATCTTTCAAATAATTTGAAAGATTTTTTTGATTTTTCAGCAAACCGGACGCTAAAAAACTTAAATTTTTACTGATTAAGTAGTATCGCCGCTTCTTTTGCTGCGTAAGTGAAAATCATGTCTGCTCCTGCTCTTTTGATGCAGGTTAAACTTTCGATAATTGCTTTATCATTATCGAGCCAGCCGTTTTGGGCAGCAGCTTTCAGCATCGCATATTCGCCACTCACATTGTAAACCGCAATTGGTAAGTCGATTGCCTCACGAACTTTAGCCACAATATCCAGATAAGGCATTCCTGGTTTTATCATGATGATGTCGGCGCCTTCAGCAACATCTTTCAGCACTTCATCCATGGCTTCACGGGAGTTGTGAAAATCCATTTGGTAAGTTTTTTTGTCTTTTGGAATATCGGCATTTTCCTTTGGTGCAGAATCCAATGCTTTTCTGAATGGTCCGTAAAAAGAACTCGCATATTTTGCGGCATAACTTAAGATTCCAACATCGGTGAAACCACCTTCTTCAAGGCCGGTTCTTATAGCGGCAACTCTGCCGTCCATCATATCGCTGGGTGCCAAAATGTCTGCTCCGGCTTCAGCGTGTGAAAGCGACATTTTTACCAGAGCATTATTTGTTGCGTCATTATCAACTTTTCCGTTGGTAATAATTCCGTCGTGTCCGTAGATCGAGTAGGGATCCAGAGCAACATCCGGCATTACAATCATTCCCGGAACAGCGTCCTTAATGGCTTTGATTGTCGTCTGCATCAGACCATTATTGTTCCAGGATTCAGTGCCTTTGTTATCTTTTAAATTTTCAGAAACTTTCATGTAAAGGTTTACTGCTTTTACACCCATTCTGTATAATTCCTGACATTCTTTCACGGTAAGATCAAGGGTTCTGCGGTAGATTCCCGGCATTGACGGAATAGGTTCCTGCGTGTTTGAACCTTCCATAACAAAAATCGGCATTACCAAATCGTTGGTGGTGAGTACTGTTTCCTGCACGAGGGATCTAATGGTGGCGTTGGTTCGTAATCTGCGGTTTCTAGAATATATAATCATGTTTTGGAATGGTATTTGGATTTAAACATGCAAATTTAATTATAGTTTTACAAAAAAAGCTCTTAAAATAAAATTCAATTTCTTACATTTGTAAGGATATTTATAAATATAAAGTTCTATAAGGTGAAAAAATTATTATTTTCTATCATATTAATCGGCAGTTTAACAGTTTTTTCGGAAAAAATTTCCGCACAGTCTGTTAGTAAAGAACCGATAGCAGCTTCTCTGAAACCAGAGGAAGCAGTGATGGTAGCATATCCTAATCCTGCCCGGGATTTTATTGTTGTAAAATCTAAAGATGCTTCTTTAAAAATAAAATCCGTTACCTTCTATTCTATTCTCGGGATGGAAGTTGCAGATTATACCCTTAATAAAAATTCGGCAGAGATAAGACTCGACAGGTTAAGACCTGGAAAGTATCTGATGCGCTATACCATGAGCGACAACACACAGAAAGTTACACAAATCGTAAAACAATAAAAATTCGAATCCTGAAAATTAACTTTCAGGATTTTTTGTGTCTTCTTATACGTCTGGGAAATCTTAACTGTAAAAAAATCCCTAATTTTGCTGAAATGGAAACACGCGAAAAAATAGTTATTATTGGCGGGGGATTTGCAGGTTTGCAGCTCGCAAAATCACTGAACAATAAGAGAAAAAAGGTGATTGTGATCGATAAAGTAAACCATCACATGTTTCAGCCTCTTTTTTATCAGGTGGCGTGCGGTCGTATTGAGCCCAGTAATATTTCTTTTCCTTTCCGAAAAATTTTTCAGCTGTCCCGAAATATTCAATACCGAATGACGGATGTACAAAAAATTCTTCCGGAACAGAATAAGATCGTTACCCAAGATGCAGAGTTTACTTATGATAAGTTAGTGATTGCCACAGGATGTAAAACCAATTTTTTCGGAAACGGAAAGATGGAGCATCTTACCTTCGGGATGAAAAATACTCAGGAAGCTATCGCAATCAGAAATCATGTTCTCCTCGCTTTCGAAAAACTGATTATTGAACGCAAACGAAGCGACGATGGAAACTGGAATATCGTAATTGTAGGAAGCGGCCCCACTGGTGTAGAACTTGCCGGCGCCTTCGCTGAAATGAAAAAAGATATCCTGCCACGCGATTATCCTCACATGAACTTCGATAACCTCAATATAATTCTTGTTAGTTCTACCACCACCCCGTTAAGTGTGATGAGTGAAGAATCTCAGCAGATGTCGGAGAAATATCTAAAAGAATTGGGCGTACAGTTTATGAGCGACGAATTTGTAACCGATTACGACGGGGATAAAGTATATATGAAAAGCGGTAAAACAATTGCTTCCAACAACGTCATCTGGGCAGCTGGTGTAATAGGAAATATCATTGAGGGACTGAACCCTGATGTAATGATAAGAAACCGTTATAAAACAGACCGGTTTAATCGTGTGTTAGGTTACCAAAACATTTACGCTATCGGCGATATAGCATATATGGAAACGCCAAAATACCCTCAGGCACATCCCCAGGTGGCAAATGTTGCCATTAACCAGGGGAAAAACCTTGGCAGAAATTTTCTGAGAAAATCAGAGAATGATTGGAAAGAATATGAATATACTGACCGGGGCAGCATGGCTACCATCGGTAAACACCGCGCTGTAGTCGATTTGCCGGGTTTTAAATTTCAGGGTTTTTTGGCGTGGTATTTTTGGATGTTTCTGCATTTAATGCTCATTCTTTCCGTAAGAAACAAAATCGCCATTTTCTTTAACTGGATGTGGAGTTATCTGAATAAGGACTCTTCACTGCGCCTCATTATTATCCCAAATAAAAAGAACAATACCGAGCAATGAGAATCGATATTATAAGTGTTTTGCCGGAACTCATGGAAAGTCCGTTCAAAACGTCTATCCTGAAAAGAGCAGTTGATAAAGGTTTGGCAGAAGTTTATTTTCATCACCTCCGCGATTTCGGTTTGGGGAAACACCGCCAGGTAGATGATGCTCCGTATGGCGGAAGTGCCGGCATGGTAATGATGGTTGAACCCTTAGACCGTTGCATCTCCGAACTGAAAGAACAGCGAACCTACGATGAGGTGATTTATCTTACTCCCGATGGGGAAACTTTAACCCAAAAAATTGCGAACAGTCTTTCAACTAAAACCAATCTTATTTTTATCTGTGGGCATTACAAGGGGATTGATCAAAGGGTTCGCGAACTTCATATTACCAAAGAAATATCCATTGGCGACTATGTTTTAACCGGAGGAGAGTTGGCTGCATGTGTTTTGGCAGATTCCGTCATCAGACTGCTTCCGGGAGTTCTGAATGATGAACAAAGTGCCTTGACCGACAGTTTTCAGGATAACCTTCTTTCACCACCTATTTACACAAGACCTGCTGAATATAAAGGCCTTAAGGTACCCGAAATTTTACTCAGCGGTAATCTTCAGAAAATTCAGGACTGGCTGCATGAGGAATCGGTAAAAATAACTCAGGAAAAAAGACCCGATCTTTTAGAATAATTCATTCATAATCGATATTTTTTATAAATTTACAATTCTAATAAAACAGGGAGATAAATTTGCTGATGGTAAATCGTGTAGTGCAGGAACTGGTTGCTTTTTATAATGTAGAGAATTTATTTTCTCCGGATCCGCCGGCGGTACACCCCTTAGATCCCACCCAGTCTGGTTTAAGAAATTGGGACGAAAGAAAATACAGGAATAAAATACAGAAAGTTGCCCAGGTTTTCGAGCTGATTCGTGAAGCAGAAAATGCTTTGCCAATGATTATTGGTTTTTCTGAAATCCAGGGGCAGTCGCCTTTGGACGAACTCGCAGCTATGGCACCTTTTAATTCAGAATATGAGGTAATGCATTATGATTCTATGGATGAAAGGGGAGTAGATGTAGCGCTACTTTATGACAAAAAAAAACTCGAACTCATTTTATCAGAACCTATCACTTATTTTTTTGAAATTAAAGATAATAATCCCGCGAATTACGATACAACGCGCGATATTTTAAGATGTAAATTCAGATATTCCGGTGAAATAATCAATGTTTTTGTGCTTCATCTTCCGTCAAAAAGAGAAAAAAATATCAACAAGCCAAAGCGTGAGTTTATCCTAAATGATATTCGTGAAAAAGTGATCGAAATAAAATCCGACTTAAACGAGGCGATTATTATCTGTGGCGATTTTAATGAAAATCCGGATGATGATAATGTAAGAAATCTTGTTTATGACGATCAATCTGATAAATTGCTTGAAAACCCGTTTCTGGATTTGTATCTGAACAATAATTATTCAACTTATCACCATAAGCACGGCTTGCTTTTTGATCAAATTCTCTTATCAAAGCAGTTTTTCGAGACTTCTTTTCCGCTGAATTTTAGTTCGGCAAAAATTTTCAACCACTATAAATTAAGCAACTGGGATAAGAAATTTGCCGGCAGACCGTTCAGAACATACGCAGGAAGCAGATATCTGGGAGGTTACAGCGATCATTTCCCGGTGCTAACCGCATTCACAACAACATAATAAAGAATACATAGACTATATATGAAAAGCGCAATAAACTCGAGTTATCACCTTGATTCCGTAGATAAAGAAATAATTTACATGCTGATGGACAATGCAAAAACCTCATTGGCGCATATTTCTAAAAATGTTGGCATCTCCACAACTGCCGTTCACCAGAGAATTAAAAAACTGGAGCAGGCAGGGGTGATTGAAAACTCCATTTCTTTTCTGAATCCCAGAAAAATTGGCTACAAAGTGGTTTCTTATATCGGCGTGTTTCTGGATCAGCCAAGCTATTATCATGATGCAGTGAAGGCTTTGAAAGAAGTGAATGAAGTGGTGGAAGCGCATTATACCACAGGTAATTACACCATTTTTTTGAAGGTTTTGTGCAGAGATAACGATCATTTGATGGAAATTCTTAACAAACTTCAGAAACTCAAAGGCGTAACGCGAACCGAGACTTTCATATCTTTGGAGCAAAGTATTAACCGACAATTGAAAGTATAATAACAATGGAAATCAATAAATATTTAGATTCTACTTATCTTAAAACTCCCCAGCAGGCTGGTTTATCAGAAGAAGAAACATTGAAAAAAGTGTATCAGCTTACCGATGAAGCTCTTGAGAATAATTTTTTTGAAGTAATGATCCGTCCGGATTATGTGAAGGAAATTAAAGATTATCTGAAATCAAAAAATTCAGAGATAAAAGTAGGTACAGTCATTGGTTTTCATGAAGGAACAGCCAGCACTTCAGATAAACTTGCTGAAGCCGAAAAAGCAATTGCCCACGGGGTTGATGAGCTGGATTATGTAATTAATTACGAAGCATTCAAAGCTGGAAATACCGATTTGGTGAAAAACGAATTCGTAGAAGGCACCAAACTGGCGCTGAAAAACGGAAAGATCGTAAAATGGATTATCGAAATCGCTGCTTTAACCGATGAGCAGATTGTTGATATAACTAAAAATATGAGAGTTTGGGCTGAAGAAAATTTTGATGAAAGTGATCTCCAGAATATTTTTGTAAAATCTTCCACAGGATTTTATCCTAACGAAAACGGTAAACCAAACGGAGCTACTTTCGAAGGAATAAAGCTTATGCTTGAAAACTCCGGAAAACTTTCCGTAAAAGCTGCGGGCGGAGTAAAAACCCCGGCTGATGCTGAAAAAATGATTACAATGGGCGTACGACGAATCGGAACTTCTTCAGCAAAAGCTTTGATTTCAAACGAAAAAGCGCAGGACGGATATTAAAATATATAAATCCAACAATAAGGAAATCGCGCATAAGGTGCGATTTTTTTATGTTTAAATCCTATTTTTGCAGTTCTATGCCAAAAAAACCTGTCAGGAAAAAAGTTTCCAAAAAAATCCACAAAAAACGCAGAAGAAATTTCCTTTTGAGAAGAGAGATTCTCCTGTTGATTCTGGCGTTGGCATTACTTGGTACGGGGTTTTATCTAAAAGAAAAAATCGCTTTTTACTATGCCATGTATTTTAATAAATTCGAGCATAAAAAGCTTTCGAACACCGAATTTGAAGAACAGCGGATTAATCGAATTATTGGAGATTATGCCGATAAAACTTTCGGGATCGATATGTCCCATTACCAAAGAAAAGAAGATATCAACTGGGACAGTTTAAGCATCGGAAACCGCGCCATACCGATAGAATTTGTGGTATTGCGTGCTACGATGGGTAACCGCAGTGCCGACAGGCATTTCGATGAATTCTGGGAGCTGGCCAAAAAGCATCAGCTCATACGTGGGGCTTACCATTTTTACCGTGCCGATGAAGATCCTGTGCGTCAGGCTAATAATTTTCTAGATAATGTAAAACTGGAAGAGGGCGACTTGCCTCCAGTCCTCGATATTGAAAAAATACCAAGACGAAAATCGAACGAAAAACTCGTAGAAGATTTAAAGATCTGGTGCCGCATTGTAGAAGAAAAATATGGCAAAAAACCAATCATTTATACTTATTACCATTATTACAAAGACTTCCTGAAAGGCGAATTTGATGATTATCCGCTTTGGATCGCCAATTACAATGATGTTCCGCAGCCAATGCCCGACGGAAAGTGGGATTTCTGGCAGTTCACCGAAAAAGGAATCGTCTACGGAATCAACACCAAGGTGGATATTGATGTGTACAACGGTAGTCTTTGGTCATTAAAAAGACTCACGCTCGATTAAGTGCAATTATCGTATTTTCGCACTCTCAAAACAGCATTTAACAGCAACAACAACTCATAATGAATTACGTTTCCGCAGAAAACCTTACCAAATCCTATGGTTTAAAAGTTTTATTCAAAGATATTTCCTTCAACATCAACGAAGGCGACAAAATTGCCATCGTTGCCAAAAACGGCTCCGGGAAATCGACTTTGCTTAAAATTTTAATGGGTAAAGAAATCGCAGATTCCGGAAGTGTAATTATTAATAAAGACATTCAGGTTGTATTATTCGATCAGGAAATCGATTTTGAAGGCGAACTAAATGTGGAAGAATTTATGATGACGCTGGATTCTCCGCCCATTATGGCTTTAAAAAACTATCATCACGCGCTTTTAACCGAAAATGCCGATGATATGGATAAAGCTTTAAATGAAATGGAAATTCATGAAGCCTGGGATTTGGAAAATGAAATGAGTCAGATTCTCACGCAATTGAAAATCACTGATTTACAGGCGAAAATGAAAACTCTTTCCGGAGGGCAGATCAAAAGAGTTGCGCTTGCAAAACTTCTGGTTGAAACTCGCGCCCAACATCGTCACACCTTGTTGATTATGGATGAACCAACCAATCACCTCGACGTTGATATGGTTGAGTGGCTCGAGAATTATCTTTCAAAAGCAATGGTAACGCTGCTTTTGGTGACTCACGACCGGTATTTTCTCGATGCAGTTTGCGATATAATCTGGGAAATGGAAGACCAGAATCTGTATTTCCACAACGGAAGTTATGCGACCTATCTTGAGAATAAAATCATCCGCGAAGAAAACTTAAATTCGACCATCGATAAGGCTCAAAACCTGTACCGTAAAGAGTTGGAATGGATGCGCAGACAACCAAAAGCCAGAACCACAAAATCGAAGTCAAGAATTGATGATTTTTACGAAACGGAAAAGGTAGCGAAAACCAATACGAAAAAAGAGAAACTGGAACTCGATTTCGAAATGAAACGTCTTGGGAATAAAATCCTGGAGCTCAAAAATATCATTAAAAGTTTTGGTGATAAAGTTTTGCTTAAGAATTTCAGTTATCAGTTTCAGCGCGGCGAAAAAGTCGGAATTGTGGGCAAAAACGGTGCGGGTAAATCCACGCTTTTAAATATCATTCAGGGTTTTGAACCTTACGACAGCGGCTCAATTGAAACTGGAGAAACCATTAAATTCGGCTATTTTTCACAGAAAGGTCTTCAGTATAAAGAAGAAGAAAGAGTAATTGATTTCATCAGGGAAATTGGTGAAAATTTTCCTTTGGCCAACGGGAGAACCATTTCTGCATCACAGTTTTTGAGGCTTTTTCTCTTTGATGACCAAACGCAGTATTCGCCGATTTCTAAACTTTCGGGTGGCGAGAAAAGAAGGCTGCATTTGATGTATGTCCTTTACCAAAACCCAAATTTCCTGATTTTCGATGAGCCGACGAACGATCTCGATTTGCCCACATTAACGGTTTTGGAAAATTTCCTTCTCCAATTTCAGGGGAGTTTAATTATCGTTTCGCACGACAGATATTTTATGGACAGAATTGTAGATCACGTTTTGGCTTTTGAAGGCCATGGTGTGATTAAAGATTTTGTCGGGAATTTTTCGGAATATCGCGAGGCTAAAAGTCAGGATCAGAATAAAAAAACTCAGGTTGAGGTTCGGGAAGTGACAAAAAAGGCTGAAACCACGCCAGCGGCATCCGTTGCGACGATAAATTCTAAAAAGAAACTGTCTTTTAAAGAACAGCGCGAGCTCGAAATGATTGATAAAGAAATGCCTGAACTGGAAGAAAAACGTGCGGAGATTCTCGAAAAACTTAATAATGAAACTGATTACGAGAAAATTTCGGTTTTTTCTGCAGAATTAGAAAAAATTTCTGACAGAATGGACGAACTTGAAACGCGCTGGCTGGAACTGCAGGAATAACATATTATTACAAAACTCAATCTCAAATGATGCAAAAGGAACAGAAACTCGAGGCTAAATACGGCCTGTTCACAGCAATTTCAATGGTTATTGGCCAGGTCATCGGTTCCGGTATTTTCTTTAAAGTTGATGATGTACTTCTTTCTACCCAAGGAAATATTCTTGCTGGACTTGTAGGATTTATTATTGTTGGAGTAAGCGTAGTTTTCGGGGCAATTTCTATGGCAAATTACGCGGAGTTGCTCCCCAAAGACGGCGGAATCCTGAGTTACGTGAATTACAGGTTCGGTGAAAAAGCTGCATATTTCGTAGGATGGATGTATCTGAGTCTTTTTTATCCTCTGCTGACTGCGGTTTTATTTACAGTTTCCGGCATTTATATTGCGCATCTCTGTGCAGAATTTTTGAATTTTGAACCTACCACACTGCATTTTGCGCTCATTGGTTTTGTAAACCTGCTAATCTTTTTTACCTTCAATATCTTCAGACCGAAAAGCAGCGGAATCTTTCAGCAGTTTACGACAGTCTTGAAAGTGCTTCCGTTGATATTTATTGCCTCTCTGGGAATTTTAAGTTTGGTGAAAGGTGATGTCGAAGAAGCAAACAACTTCACTTACGCTGCTGAAAATGTTAGGGAAAATCAGTCTTTATTATTTTTGATCGCTGCGAGTTTTATCCCGATTTCTTTTGCTTTCGACGGTTGGTATATCGCGACACAGATTTCCGGTGAAATTAAAAATTCAAGTAAAAACCTTCCGAAAGCCCTGATTTTAGGAACCCTCGCTGTGATGGTTATTTATATTTCGTATTACATGGGAATTGTTTTCAGGATGAGCGGTGAGGAGATAGTTCAGCTGAAAGATACCTATATCACCGAATTTTCGCGCAAAATCGCGTCAGATTCCGGAGCTTTGTTGATGCAGCTTTTTATTATCGTATCGGTTTTGGGAACTTCAAATGGTTTGCTTTTAGCGACAATCCGTGTACCTTACCAGTTTGCGAATCTTAAAAAATCCAGAAAATTCCTGAACCTGGATGTTATCGAACCCAAAACAAAAATGCCTGTAAACAGCGCTTTTTTAGGACTGGGAATTATTATTTTTTATATCATTATTTATTATATCACCAATACGCATCCGTACTTTACGGCCCGGAATTTTGATCTTTCTGCAATTCCTATTGTATTTATCTACCTTGTTAATGGTGCGCTTTTCATTGGGTTGTTCAGACTCTTCAAAAAAAAGGTGTTTTCCGGCAACCGTTTTTTTAAATTTACCATGTCTGTAATTGCGATATTGGGAATTGTGGTGGTGCTTTTCGGTACTGCTTCTGCACCGAACGGAATGATGTATTTTATCGTAAATCTCCTCTTCATAGGAGCTGGAATCTTATTTATGAGCGATAATGATAAAAATCAGTAATAAACAAATTCATTCACTTTCAAACAGTTAAACAGTGGTATTGGAATTTATTTAGAATAATTCAAAATAGATTTTGTAATTCCCGAGGGCTTTTTTACATTTGCACCGTTATTTTAATTCATTCTAAATAAAAACTTGTAAATGAAAAAGCAGATATTGTCGTTGGGAGTCTTATTGCTTAGCATGTCAGCAAATGCGCAAATGAAATTCGATCCGGTTAATGATACCATCAGGATTCAGGAAATTGAAGATATAAACCTTCATAAAACCGGTAATCCGAACAAAGCAAAGGCACTAACTGCTAAATCGAATCTTACGGTGATGGAGAATCCGCAGCCTATTGCAATTGTTACTCACGAGGTAATCGAGCAGCAACAGGCGAAACAGTTGGGTGAAGTTCTTCAGAATGTAAATGGCTTGTACATCACCTCATCCCGGGGAAATTCGCAGGACAGTTTTGG
>NZ_DAMBHK010000020.1:22469-25951 GCF_032060305.1 Kaistella sp.
GCATACGAGACAGCTGAAAGTTTCCGTGATGTGGTGGAATCGCAGAAATATTACTTTAATCCTTCTTTCCTCTTCAATATTGGTGGAAAATCACAGTTGATTGTGGAAGCAGATTATTTAAAGAATGAATTTACTCCGGATTTTGGGATTGGCGCCATTGAAAACAATGATAAATCTTACCGTTTAAATACATTTTTGCCAAGAAACGCTTTCCTGGGAGCAGATTGGCAATATCAAAATACAGAGCAGGCAACGGCGGGAATAACCTTTAATCATCAGTTCAGTGAGTTCTGGACTTTGAATACTGTAGCTTCTTTCCAGAATTATACAAAAGATTATTTTTCTACAGAAAGAATCACCTGGACTTACGACAATGCAGGGCGCCTGAAATGGAACCGCCCCGTCAACAGAACTTACAATGAGCAAAATTATACGGCCTTACAGCTTAATTTGAATGGAGAAATCAATACCGGAAAAATTAACCATAAAATTTTAATCGGTACAGATGGCGATTACGGAACTGCAGATGCGTACGCTTATAATCTTTCACAAACAGCTTACGGAACTAATGGCAGCACGAACGGAACCATTTATCTTGATGATCCATCCACGTGGACAAGCGGCGCAATGCCCACAGCTACAAAAAGAGACAGAACCCGAATCCCAACGCAGCGATTTGGTATTTATGCCCAGGATTTCATTAGTATCACCGAACAGTTTAAAGTTTTGGCGGGATTACGATGGTCTTATATCGAAAACCTCGAAACCGAAAAGAAATCGTTTGTAACCAATGATGTAAACAATACTGCAGGTACCGCAGACAGAGCTTTTTCGCCAAAAGCCGGACTTATTTATATGCCAAACGACAATCTATCGCTTTTTGCTACTTACACCAATTCGTTCTCCGCAAATACTGGACGTGACATTTACGATAACTCGTTGACTCCATCGATAATTGATCAGTTCGAGGTTGGTATGAAAAAGAATTTCTGGAATAATGCGGTAGCGCTGAATCTGTCACTTTATCAGATTGAAAACAGAAACTTCTATCAGATGGCAGAATTTAATGCCCAGGGACAGGTGAACAATGATTCTACCATAAAAGAATTTGCAGGTAAGATGCGCAGCCGTGGTGTGGAACTCGACATTACCGGAAATCCAACTCCCAATTTAATGATTATTGCTGGTGCTTCCTACAATCACGCGGTTTATTTGGATACGCCTGAAGGGTTTGGGTATGTTGAGAACCAACGGTTGGTCCGTACACCTGCAACCACAGCAAATGCATCGGTATTTTACACCCTGCCAAATTATATAAAAGGACTTAAGCTGGGGGCCAGCGTGTACTTTGTAGGCGACCGTATCGCAGGATGGAATGATACCAAGGAAACATTAGACACCAGAAATGGGGTTTCCCGGTTATTGCCGGTTGATGATTATGCCACTGTTGCTTTGTCAGTTGGATATGAATGGCAGAAATTTTCTGTAATGGGTAAAGTAGGAAATCTCTTTGATACCGTGAATTACAACTATCATGAAAACTACTCCGTAAATCCAATTACTCCAAGAAATTATTACTTCACTTTAACGTACAAACTTTAATCGCTTAAAGTAAAAATATTACCTGATAGTGGAAACTCCGGTTTCCACTTTTATCGTAAGCTGCAAAAAACAAACTAATCAAATAAACAATGGCAAAAATTAAGGACACAAAAACATTTATGCGAATTACGCACCGCTATCTGGGCTATTTCGCAGCAGGAATCATGGCTGTATACGCAATTAGCGGCGTTCTGCTGATTTACCGTGATACCAATTTTCTGAAAAAGGAAAACAAGTACGAAATCGTTCTTAAGCCAAATCTTACCGAAAAGGAGCTGGCGAAAGAAATTAAAATGCGTAATGTAGAATTTAAAGGTAGCGAAGGTGATGTTCAGAAATTTGAACAGGGGACTTATAATATGAAAACCGGCGAAACAAAATATTCAAAAATGCAGCTGCCATTTGTTCTGGAAAAATTCAACGAACTGCACAAATCGACCTCGAAACACCGTTATGCAACATTAAATGCTGTTTTCGGAGTGGTTTTGTTTTTCTTTGTGATTTCGTCGTTCTGGATGTTCAATTTTAAATCCAAGGCCTTCAGAAGAGGAATGATTTACGCCGGACTAGGTTTTATTCTGGCACTCATTATGGTGTTCTTTCAATAGATTTTCTTCTAATTTGGAGTCTGAAAATGCGGTAGAAATTTATATGAATTTTTATTTTCAGTTCAGATAAATTAATTATCTTTGCAACCTCATAATTAATCGGGACGAGTTCCCACAAAATCAAACATTTATGTCAGTAAAAATCAGATTACAAAGACACGGTAAAAAAGGAAAGCCTTTTTTCCACATTGTTGTTGCAGATGCAAGAGCAAGAAGAGATGGTAAATTTATCGAGAAAATCGGTACTTACAATCCAATTACAAATCCTGCGATTATCGAATTAAACGTGGATTCTGCAGTAAAATGGCTTAACAACGGTGCGCAGCCTACCGATACTGCAAGAGCAATTCTTTCTTACAAAGGAGTTCTTTACAAAAAACACCTTCTTGGTGGTGTTGCTAAAGGCGCATTTGATGAGGCTGAAGCTGAGAAGAGATTCAACTCTTGGTTAGAAGAAAAAGAAAAACAGGTTCTTGGTAAAAAAGACGGTTTAAGCAAAGCAAAAGAAGATGCTAAAAAAGCAGCTTTAGAAGCAGAAGCAAAAGTAAACCAGGCAAGATTAGATGCAGCTGCTAAATTAGAAGCTGATGCAAAAGCGGAAGCTGAAGCTAAATTGGCAGAGGAAAAAGCTGCTGAAGAAGCTGCAAACGCTCCTGTTGCTGAAGAAACTGCAGAAGAACCAGCTGCGGAAGCAGAAGGTACGGAAGAAGCGCAAGCTTAATTTTTCTGTAATAACTTACAAAAAATATCCTACAGAGACGCCAATATTGGCGTCTCTGTTATTTTAAAACCCATTATATTTGCAGTGCTAACACGGTTTACTGTGTTTCATCAATCATAAAAATTACGCATGAAAAAAGAAGATTGTTATTTCTTAGGGAAAATTACGCGCAGACACGGACTTCACGGCAATGTGTTTCTAAAACTCGATACCGATCAGCCCGAAATGTACAATAAATTAGATTCAATTTTTGTAGATATCAACGGATTGCTGGTGCCGTTTTTTGTGGCAAAACAATCCTGGAGCAAAGGTGATACGCTCATTATTTCCTTTAAAAATTCCACCGAGGCTTTGGTAGACCAGTCGCTGGGAAAAGATGTTTATCTTCCGCTTTCCACACTGCCAAAACTTACCGGAAACAAGTTTTATTACCACGAAGTTATCGGTTTCGAAATCCGGGAAGAAGACGGCAAAAGCTGCGGGATAATCGAATCTGTAAACGACCAGACAGGTCAGCATTATTTCCTTTTGAATCTGGCAGACAAACAGAT
>NZ_DAMBHK010000020.1:26051-33959 GCF_032060305.1 Kaistella sp.
CAAAAATTACGCCAAATTTTATTACATTTGTAACTATTGATAAGATATCTGCGGAGAAAATGCTTCGCGAGATCATTAAAAAAACGAAGATCAGCAATGAGAACCACGATTAATGAATTACTTTTAGATTATAAGAAACTTTTACATCACGATATTACTGTTCAGGGTTGGGTTCGGGCGTTTCGCTCCAACCGTTTCATCGCTTTGAACGATGGTTCAACGATCAACAACTTACAGGTTGTTGTAGATTTCGAGAATTTTGATGATAATACCATCAAAAATATCAGCACTGCATCGTCGCTGAAGATTGTAGGTGAAGTGGTTGAAAGCCAAGGAGCCGGACAAAGCATCGAGATTATTGCAAAGAAAATTCAGATTCTTGGAGATAATTTTACCGAAGAAAGAGACCGAACCATTCTTCAGCCTAAAAAACACTCCCTCGAATTGCTGCGTGAGCAGGCGCATCTGCGTTTCCGCACGAATCTTTTCGGGTCTGTTTTCAGAGTAAGAAGTGCGGTAAGTTTTGCGATTCACCAGTTCTTTCACCAGAACCAGTTCTTTTACATGAATACGCCGATTATTACCGGTGCCGATGCAGAAGGAGCAGGCGAAATGTTCAGCGTTACAAATTTTGATATCAATAACATCCCGAGAGATGAAAATGGTGATATCGATTATGAACAGGATTTCTTTGGTAAAAAAACCAACCTTACCGTTTCCGGACAGCTGAATGTTGAAACTGCTATGATGGGATTGGGACGCGTTTATACTTTCGGACCTACCTTCCGTGCAGAAAACTCGAATACCACACGTCACCTCGCAGAATTCTGGATGGTGGAGCCTGAAGTTGCCTTCAATAATCTGGAAGACAATATTGATCTGGCAGAAGATTTCTTAAAATACGTCATCGGTTATGTCTTAGAAAACTGCAAAGATGATCTGGAGTTTTTAGACAAAAGATTTGCCGAAGAACAAAAGCAGAAACCTGAAAAAGACAGAGCTGCGGAAGGTTTAATTGAAAAACTTGAAAACGTTATAAAGAAAAGATTCAAAAGGGTTTCTTATACCGAAGCGATTGATATCCTGAAGAATTCAAAAGAAAACAAAAAAGGCAAATTCCAGTTCCCGATCGAAGAATGGGGCGCTGATTTGCAGAGTGAGCACGAAAGATATCTGGTTGAAAAACATTTCGACAGTCCGGTTGTTCTATTTGATTATCCGAAGGAAATCAAGGCTTTCTACATGAAACTGAACGAAGACGGCAAAACAGTGGCTGCAATGGATGTACTTTTCCCGGGAATCGGCGAAATTATTGGCGGTTCGCAGAGAGAAGATAAATTCGATGTGCTTACGGCCAAAATGAAAGCCATGAATGTTGATGAACACGAGCTCTGGTGGTATCTGGATACCAGAAAATTCGGTTCGGTTCCTCATGCAGGATTCGGGCTTGGTTTAGAAAGACTCGTTCTTTTCGTGACGGGAATGACGAACATTAGAGACGTAATTCCGTTCCCAAGAACACCACACAATGCTGAGTTTTAACCCACTCGCAGAAAAAAATATACACACAGAAATTAAATTTTTGTAAGACCAAATCAAGAATGTTAAAACAAAACCTACAACTTAGACTCGGGCAAAAACTTGCTCCACAACAAATCCAGCTGATGAAGTTGATCCAGCTTCACACCCTGGAATTTGAAGAAGAACTCGAGCGTGAGCTTGAGGAAAACCCTGCACTCGAAAAAGTTCAGGAAGAATCCAAAGAAGAAGATTATGCCTCTCTGGACGAAGGTTTTGAAGAGGAAGGAACCGACAGCATCACTACCGATTTTGATGTAAATGAATATATCTTTGATGATGAACCTGCTTATAAAACAGCATCAAACAATTATTCGGCAGACGACGAAGATTTTGATAATGAATCGCTTTTAACGGAAGGTCAGTCACTTTACGACTATCTACTGGAGCAGATTCGTCTGATTTCAATTGAAGGCGACGATCTTAAAATCGCCGAATACATCATCGGAAATCTGGATAACGACGGTTATTTGCGAAGAGAAAGCAAACAATTGGTTGATGATCTGGCTTTTTCGCAGGGAGTTTACACGACCAAAGAAAAAGTAGAGGATATTTTAGAGAATTATGTTCAGAAACTCGATCCGCCGGGAGTTGGCGCAAGAAGCCTTCAGGAATGTTTGCTTTTGCAGATCGAAAAGAAAGTAAGTGCCGACAAAGCCGTAAGCCTCGCCGGAAATATTCTTAGAAATCAGTTCGATGCGCTTACCAATAAGCATTACAACAAAATTATTCAGAAATACGATATCGAAGAAGAGGATCTGAAGGATGCCCTGGAAGTAATTTCTAAACTTTCTCCGAAAGTAGGCGGAAATTTCGATACGCAAACCATCACCATCAATCAGGAAATTATTCCGGATTTTGTGATTCAGATCAAAGAAGGGAAAAACGGCCAATCGGAAGTTATTCCTTTACTCAACAGCAAAAATGCGCCTACACTTCGCGTTTCCGATGAGTACAAAGACATTCTTACGACTTATTCTCACGATAAAAACTCGCCGGATCACAAGCAGGCAGCGCTTTTCATTAAGCAGAAACTCGATGCTGCAAAATGGTATATCGATGCGATTAACCAAAGGCAGAATACGTTGTTGCAAACGATTACGGCAATTGTAAAACTGCAGAAAAACTACTTCATTACCGGTGACGAAAAATCCCTGAAACCGATGATCCTGAAGGATGTGGCAGATATTACAGGTTTCGATATTTCAACCATTTCACGGGTGGTAAAAAGCAAATATGCCGACACACCAAACGGAATTGTTTACCTGAAAAGCCTGTTCTCCGATTCGCTTACCAATGATGACGGCGAAGAAGTTTCCACCAAGGAGATTAAAAATCATCTTCAGGAAGTCATCAATAACGAAAATAAGCGCAAACCGTTAACCGACGATGCTCTTGTAGGATTACTGAAAGAAAAAGGATACAACATCGCAAGACGAACCATTGCAAAATACCGCGAACAGCTGAATATTCCGGTTGCAAGGCTAAGAAAAGAATTGTAATTTAAATGATAAGCAAAAAGGTCAGTTACTGAAAACTGACCTTTTTTTTATTCCTGTTGTGAATCTATTTTCTGTAGTTCACCCAAATTTTTCCCTAATCTTTTAAGGATAATTCCGTAAACGACGCGGTAGTAAATCCAGATCAGTACGATGCTTAATATCGTCATTACAATAATTCCCACCACAAATCCTATTAAAGTTGGATGCGTGAGATGAATGTTCTGCTGTGATAAAACCGTAAAGGTGAAAACCGTTAAAACCCCCGTGAAAACAATTAAAAGCAAAATATTGGCTAAGATGAACAGGTTTACTGTTTTCTTGAATCTGATGATTTGCAGAATCAGTTTTTTAAGGTTAGATTCTATATTGATTTTACGGTAATTTCGGTAAAAACAAACCACAAAGAAAGCGGTAATAATTAAACTGATAATTTTCAGCACTAAATAAAGATTCCCAAAACTGGTCTGTAAATCGGTAGAATTCTGCACGCCAAGTTTCTCCAGTATTTTGATGAAACTGTTGGAGTCATCGCCAAGGAAGGAGTAGTAAATGTTCACGCCCAGAATGATGAGGAATTCTGCAATGCTTATCCACAGGATATATTTCACGTAATTCCGCGACGATTTATTGAGCATCGCCTCGATTTCGGTGCTGTTATATTTTGGCTTTACCTTCTGCTCCTGCCAGGTTTTTTTGAAGCTGTCTAAATCAAATTCAGGCATGTTTTTCCATTAACTCTTTTAACGTTTTCTTCAGTCGGTTCATTTTCACACGCGCATTTACCTCGGTAATCCCAAGGTTTTCAGAAATATCACGGTAAGGCAAATCATCCAGATACATCATTACAATTGCCCGTTCCACCTGCGGAAGCATCTTTACCACTTTATAAAGAAGCGAAACCTGCTGTTGCTTTTCGTCATCATCTTCCATATATCCACTGTGGTGAAAATCCATCAGTTCATCGGTTTGTGGTGACTTGGTTTTTTTTCTGAAAAGCGTAATGGCTGTATTCAGCGCAACGCGGTACATCCACGTCGATATTTTCGATTGTCCTTTGAATGAGTCGTAAGAACGCCAGAGTTGTAACACAATTTCCTGGAAAAGATCCTGCTCGTCTTCCAGCGAATTGGTATAAAGCCGGGAAACCTTAATAATCAAGCCTTGATTATCTTTAATCAGTTTCGAAAATTCCTGTTCCTTGGCGCTCAATTTTGTTCAGTTTGAAGTAGCGAATATAACATTTTTTCACCTGAAATTTATATTCCTTACCCATTCAACATCACCTACCGTATTCTGTAACTCTCATTCAAAAATTATATATTTGTTCCATGATTTTACGCGGAGAAAATTTAATTAAAGAGTACGGCCCCAAAAAAGTCGTAAAAGGTGTTTCAGTGGAAGTTGCACAGGGCGAAATCGTCGGGCTTCTCGGTCCCAATGGTGCCGGAAAAACCACCTCTTTTTATATGATTGTAGGTTTGGTGAAGCCCACCTCCGGGAAAATTTTTCTCGATGACAAAGAAATTACCAATGACGCAATGTACCGCCGCGCGCAAAAGGGAATTGGCTATCTGGCTCAGGAAGCGTCGGTTTTCCGTAAACTTTCTGTTGAAGATAATATTTTGGGTGTTCTTCAGCTTACCAAACTTTCGAAACGCGAACAGCAGATTAAATGTGACGAGCTGATCGAGGAATTTTCTCTCCAACATGTCCGCAAAAACCGCGGAGATTTGCTTTCCGGTGGTGAAAGACGACGTACCGAAATCGCAAGATGTCTCGCGACAAGCCCCGATTTTATTCTTTTGGATGAACCTTTTGCCGGAGTTGACCCTATTGCGGTTGAAGATATTCAGAAAATTGTGCGCAGTCTTGTTGATAAAAATATCGGGATTTTAATTACCGATCACAATGTTCAGCAGACTTTAGCCATTACTCATAAAACCTACATTATGTTTGAAGGCCGTATTCTCAAAGAAGGTCTTCCGCATGATTTGGCTAATGATCCTATGGTACGGGAAGCGTATCTTGGCGAAAATTTTGTGTATCAGGATATTCTCAACAAGCCGAAGAAAAAATCTTTCGTCTATAATATTTGGGCCGGAAATTTCGATTCCAAGCAGCAGTTCCAGGATTTTGTGGATGAAAACTTTCAGGGTGTCGACAATCTGCGTTTGATGTACGGTTTTGAAGACATCAGCTTTGCTTCACTTTCAAATTCGGAAATTGAATATATCTTTAATGAAGTTGTAGATAAAAACGCGAATAATGCATTTCTTTTTCAGAAAAAGCATATCGGCGAAACCTACCGAAAAGACCAGGCAGAAACCGACGCCAAAGCGCTTAGCAAACGCGAATTGCATTATTTAACGACCTACGCTTACGAAGGGTAGCAGTTTTCGCACGTTTTTTGTATTTTGAGGCGTTCGTAGGTTAATCATTATGGCGCAACCATTCAAGCGAAGCATCACGCTTTATCACATTTACAAACAACTTATTCCGTTCATAAAACCTTACAGGTTGATGATTTACGG
Source organism: Kaistella sp. (assembly GCF_032060305.1). Taxonomy (NCBI): domain Bacteria; kingdom Pseudomonadati; phylum Bacteroidota; class Flavobacteriia; order Flavobacteriales; family Weeksellaceae; genus Kaistella; species Kaistella sp. Next base: position 31,663 of record NZ_DAMBHK010000020.1, read on the forward strand.
GACGCTTTTTCTTACCTTTTTGGGTGCGTTGATGGCGCAGGTAAATCCGCTGGTTTTGAAATATACGGTTGATGAGGTAACCGAACTCACCAAACTTCCTTATCCAATGGAAGAAGGGATTCATATTTTGGTCATTATTTCCGCGATTTTATTGGGTAAAGAACTTCTGAATATCTTCATTCAGTTTGGGCAGAAATTTTACGGCGAAAAAATACGCATCAGCACAAGTTCTGTGTTAGCGCAATCGGTGATTGATAAAATTCTTCTTTATAAAGTCGCCTATTTTAATGACGAAAACCACGAGTCGGGCAAGCTTCAGATCCGTATCGACCGCGGAATAGAGAGTTTAACCAAACTTGTTCAGAATTTTTTCATCGATATTTTACCGCTTTTTTCGAATGCTATTATTGCCCTCATCATCATGTACATGCAGAATGTGTATGTCGGTCTAGTTTCCACCATTGTTGTTCCTATTTATTTTTATGTAAGCTCGTTACAGGCAAAAAAATTATCGGGCGTTAGAAGAACTTTAAGAAACCAGAGAGAACAGAAAACTTCGGGACTTTTAAATCTCATCAGTTCGATTATGGTGATTAAAAGTTTCGTGCGCGAAAAATTTGAAGGCAAAAAACAGTACGATCTTCAGATGCAGCTCATGGAAAGTCAGCTGTTTACGCGTAGAACAAATTTTATTTACGACGGCTTAAAGACTTTTATCGAACAGTTCGGTGTGGTGTTAATCATTCTGTTGACCGTTTTTCTTGTGCTCGATCAGCAGATGACGATTGGTGCGATTATGCTTCATATCCTGCTTTTCAACAATGTATCAGCGCCAATCCGCCAGCTTCACAGGATTTATGACGACATGAATGACGCGATGATTTACGCTGAAGGATTTTTTGATATACTGAATGCAGATGAAGAAACCGAACCGAGCGGAAATTTCATTAAAGAAAATATAAAAGGTTCTTTCGAACTCAAAAATGTTGATTTTTCTTATCCGAACGGTACCAAAGCCCTTAAAAATGTTTCAATGCTCATTGAAAACGGAAAAACTACCGCACTGGTTGGTTTAAGCGGTGCCGGAAAATCTACGGTAATTAATCTTCTTTGTAAATTTTACCTTCCTGATTCCGGAGAAATTTTACTCGATAACGTGAATCTTAATGAGTTTGAAAATACTGCATTGAGAGATGATATCGGTTTGGTATTGCAGAAAAATCATATTTTCCAGGGAAGTATCGAAGATAATATCCGCTACGGAAATATGAATGCCAGTTTTGAGGAAATTCAAAATGCTGCGAAGAAAGCGTATCTTCACGACCAGATTATGGATCTTCCGGAAAAGTATCTTCACGATGCAACGCAACTTTCCGGCGGACAGCAGCAAAGAATTGCCATCGCGAGACTTTTTCTGAAAGATCCGCCCATCATTTTTCTGGATGAACCTACCGCAAGCCTGGATGCAATTGCTACCGAACAGATCAAAAACTCCCTGGATGCCATAAAAGAAGGTAGAACGGTAATTATTATTTCGCATTCGCTTTCTCAGATTTTGGATTCAGATAAAATTTACGTCATGAAAAAAGGTGAAGTGGTAGAAAGCGGCACCCACGACGAACTGATCAGTATGCACGGGATTTACCGGGAAATTTTTGATGCTTCTGCAAGAAGTCTTAATCTCGACAAACTGTTGAGTTCATACAGAGAAAATTAAAAAAAAATGGACGATCTTTAGCCATTAATAATAAAAATAAATATTTAGCTAAAACTTATCCTATGAAAAGAATAGCCATCATAATGCTTGCAGCATTCACCATAACTTCCTGTAATAAAATCGAGGAAACCGTGACACAAACTGTAACTTCTGCGAAGGAAAAAGCACAGCAAAAAACAAATGAACTGGTTCAGGAAACTGTGAATGAGCAGCTTACAAAACTCGTTAACGCTGAGGCTGTAACTTTCAGTTCTGTCTTTCCGCACCAGAATAATTTGGTTCTTGAAAATGAAGTAGGAAAAAAAGTCGCGTTTCCGAACGGAACTCCGTTTTATGTCTTTAAATATAAAACCAACGATAAAGATTTATTGCTGAATACCCTCGTGTCTCAATCCACAACCAATGAAGCGCAATCAAATAAAGATTTTCAGAAAGTTGATGGCGCTTCGATTGTAGAAAAAGTTACTTTTTTTGAGAAATTTCTACCCGCAAATACTTTTGATCTGAGTTTTCTGGATGACATTAAAAATGATAAAAGCATTGAATACTACAAAGTAAAACGCTTCCCCAATGCCAGTAC
>NZ_DAMBHK010000021.1:0-4815 GCF_032060305.1 Kaistella sp.
ATTATATTTGTATCAATGGCAACAAAAGCGCTTTTTAATACCGTTGTAAACTGGTTTATCCGCCAGCGGATCGATCAGATCCAGAATTTCATCAATCACCCTATCGAAACGCAAAACGGCGTCTTATTCTCTCAGCTTTATCACGCAGAGAATACCGATTATGGAAAAATTCACGGCTTCAGCTCTATTTCCAGCTACAAAGATTTCTGCAAAAATGTTCCCATCGTTACTTATGAAGATTTTGAACCTTATATTGAAAGAGCCCGACAGGGACAACCCGATGTTTTCTGGCCCGGATATATCCGCAAGTTTGCAAAATCTTCGGGAACCACCAATGCGAAGAGCAAATTTATTCCGATCTCTGAAGAAAGTTTAGAAGACTGCCATTTCAAGGCCGGGAAAGATTTACTTTCCATCTACGCAAATAATCATCCTGAAAATTCACTCTTTTCAAACAAGAATTTAAGACTTGGCGGAAGTTCAGAACTGTATGAAGATTTCAATACAAAATTTGGCGACCTCTCGGCAATTATGATTGAAAACCTCCCGTTCTGGGTAGAAATTACCACGACGCCAAGCAAAAAAATCTCTTTAATGTCGGAATGGGAAAGTAAATTGAAAGCGATTATTTCTGAAGTGAAAAATGAAGATGTAGGGAGCATGACCGGCGTACCAAGCTGGATGATGGTTTTGCTGCAACGTACCTTAGCAGATACAGGAAAACAAACGATTTCTGAAATATGGCCTAATCTTGAAGTGTTTTTTCATGGCGGCATCAGTTTTACACCTTATCGAGAACAGTATAGAAAAATTATCGGTAAAGACATTAATTATTACGAAATCTACAACGCTTCCGAAGGTTTTTTTGCCATTCAGGATCAGCCAGGCAGTGACGAAATGCTTTTGATGCTTGATTACGGAATTTTCTATGAATTTATTCCGATGGATAAATTTAATCCCGATAATTTACAGGCCATCCCATTGCAGGAAGTTGAAATCGGTAAAAATTATGCTGTTGTAATTACCACCAACAGCGGGTTGTGGCGCTATCTGATTGGCGACACTGTAAAATTTACCTCGCTGCAGCCATTCCGCATTAAAATTTCTGGAAGAACAAAACATTACATCAACGCATTTGGTGAAGAACTGATGATCGACAATGTAGAAACTGCATTAGCCAAAGCCTGCGAAATAACCAATTGCTCAGTTACCGATTTTACTGGCGCTCCGGTATTCATGAAAGACGGCGAGAGCGGCGCCCACGAATGGATTTTCGAATTCACCCAGGAACCTGAGGATCTGGAGCGCTTCACCGAAGTTTTCGATAATTACCTTAAATCTGTAAACTCCGACTACGAAGCCAAACGTTATAATAATATGACCTTAAAAAAGCCGATCGTGCATATCGCAAAACCTCAGCTTTTTTATAACTGGATGTCGTCCCGCGGAAAACTTGGCGGACAGAACAAAGTTCCGCGGTTAAGCAACGACAGAGAATATATAGAACCTTTGCTGCAAATGAACCAATAAAAAAATCCGCTGTATTCAGCGGATTTTTTATTTACTTTTTCAGGTCTTCTTTTACTTTTTCGGCGCCATCTTCTACTTTTTCAGCGCCTTTCGCAGCTGCGTCTTTTACATCTTCACCGGCTTTTTTGAGTTGTGTTCCTGCATGTTCGGCAGCCTCGTCAATTTTTTCGCCTGCGGCATTAAGCTTTTCTTTCGCTTTATCTACGGTTGCATTGATCGTTGCAGAATCCAAAGCAGTTGTTTCTTCTTTTTCTATAGTTGTGGTGGTAACGCTGCCGTCTGGATTTTCGGTGGTTTCGACCTTTGTTTCCGACTGTTTGCAGCTCATCAACATTAATGAGAATACTGCTGCGGTTAAAAAATATTTTTTCATAATTGGGTGATTTGTAAGGTTTAAATTTAAAGAAAATTATGGTTGATTTGGTGTTTCAGAAGGTTGATTTTCTGTTGGAGCATTCTGTTTTTGCCTTTTTGCCTTCTCAGCATCGAGTTTTTTCTTTTCTTCAGCCAGTTTCTTTTCTGCTTTTTCCTTTTCTTCTTTAGCTTTATTCAGCAATTTTTCTTCTTCCAATTTAAGCGCTGCTTTTTTCAGAGAATCCTGATATTTTAGCGACGAAATTTTTATCCGCCTGGCCACATCCACGGAAGTTGCACCCACCGAAAAAGAATCTACGGCTGTGGTATCATAAGGAACAGTGACAATTTCTTTTTCCACAGGAACCGTTTGAACCGCTTCTTTTCCGCAGGAAAACAGCGATATAAAAAATACAGATAATATAAAACTCTTCATCTTAATCAATTTTGAATTCTGTAATTACAGGAAAGTGATCTGAAACTTTCGCGGATCGGTCTACTTTGTAACTGATGGGCTTTAATTCCGGCGAACAGAACACATAATCGATCCGGATCGGGAATTTATAGTCGTGAAAACTTGTTGAGCTGCCACTACCCGTTTCTACGAAAACATCTTTCAGTTTTTTACCGATTTGATAATATTCATAGGAATTTGGAACAGCATTGAAATCACCCGCCAAAATTACCGGATAAGGCGATTCTGAAACCGCACGCTGAATATCAGCAACTTCATCCTGATGATTTTTGAATGTAGGAACCAGCTTTCTTACAACATATCTCAACTTGAGTTTGTTTTTATCCAGGTCTTCAGAAGGTTTCACTTTGCCTTTATCAAAAGAAAAAGGACTCAGATAAACATTAATCAGCCGGATTTTTTTCCCGTTGACTTCCACATCGGCAAAAAAAGAATTTCCGTTTCCTACCGTTGCAATTTTACCCTGTTCAAGGATTTTAATTTTTGAATTTAATGCTACGATTTCGTAAGCATCCGTTCTGTGCTCATAACCTGGAACTTTGAATTCACTTGCATATTCCTGGGCTAAAATAATATCTGCATCCGTAGTTTTCAGGTAATCATAAACCTTTTGATAGCCGAAAAGTGTTCCTCCTTTTATATTAACTGAAACGATTTTTAAATTGGCTTTTTCGTGAGCTGTGTCGCTGTAATTCAGCCATCTTCTGGTTGGGTTAATTAAAAATGAACTAAGCAGTAAAAATAAAAACACCCGTTTTTTCCAGAGCACAAGCCAAAGTATGCAGAGTAAAACATTCAGAATCATTAATACCGGAAAACTGAGTGAAAGCATATTCACCCATGGAAAAACCCGAGGCGGAATGTAATCATTCAATAATGTTCCAAACAAAAGAACAATAATGAACAGGTGAAAAAGTGTGAGTAAAAAACGGAATATTTTCACAAAAACTCAGCTTAATTAAAACGGTAAAGGTGTTTTTTCCAGATTTTGGCCAGTATAAAACCAACTAAAGCTCCACCAACGTGGGCAAGATGTGCAATTCCGCCTGCATTTCCGGTGACTCCTAAATAAATGGAAACGATGATCACCACTGGCATCAGATATTTTACCTTCACCGGAACCGGGATAAACATCAACATGATTTTGGCATCTGGATATAACGTTGCAAAAGCGGCAATGACACCAAATATTGCTCCTGAAGCACCCACCATCGGCACCGAAATTATCGACTGTAATTTGCTTACAAGTCCCTGCTGCTCGAGTACAGCCTCAGAATTTCCTTTAAAGGAAACATTTTCACCATTCAGGTAACCGGCTAAATCGAATCCCAAATTCTGCAGGCTGGACTTTATCTGCTCAACTTCCACAAAATTCCAAAGATTAAAAAGGAAAAAAGCGCCCAAACCACTTACAAAATAAAGGATTACATATTTTTTGTCTCCCAGCACCTGCTCCAGAACAGGCCCAAAACTGTAAAGCGTCATGAGATTAAAGAGAATATGCAGAAAACTCCCATGCATAAACATGTGCGTAATGATTTGCCACGAATGGAAAAACGGGGAGAAAGGATAAAATGCCGCTAAATATCTGTACATCAAGTCGGTCTGCAAAACGTAAGTCAGGATAAATACGACGATATTTATGATGATAATATTGCGGGTAATGGGTGGTATATTATTAAACATCTGTTTTAAAATTTATTTTTTAATTCATCCAGTGGGATTTCTATATAACATCTTTTCCCGCCGGGTAAATACTCCGGGAAACCCAGTGCGGTAAAATCGCGTATTACCTGCTCGGCATCAATTTTATAAAGAAAATCAAAACGGGATTTGCTTTGTATTTTGTTCCACTGGTTTTGGTAGAAATTAAGGAATTCCTCTTCGGTTTTGTACTCCAGAATGTCGAAAAGATTCTCCATGAATTTCATGACCTGGGTTTCTTTCAAACCTTCCGGAACAGCGTCTATTCTCAACACATTATCGTTCGCAATCACCATTTCGAAACCAAGTTCAGGTAAAAATTTCTTTATTGAACGGAATTTGTTTTTCTCGGTTTCATTCATGTGATATTCCAGAGAAAAAAGCAAGGTATGTTTTTCATTGCTGAGTTTTTTCTTTGCATTTCTTTCGCTTATCACCAGACGCTGCATGCGTCCAAGATCGAGCATCAGCGTTTTGCCGCCTTTATTGAAAAGCCAGTAGCCGTTCGGAAGCCTCATTAAATCCTCATCGAAATCTTCATCCTCAAAAAGATTTATTTTAGAAGGTTCTGCGGGAATATTCTGCTGATACATTTCCGTAAGGGCGGTTCGGTCTCCGGCAGAAGCTCTTTCTTCCAAAAACGGATTATAGTCGCGGTCTACGGTAATTTCAGGTGCGCGGAAACTGCTGCTTTTACTGGTTTGGTGAACAAATGCATCGATGCTTGCATCCCTGTCGAAATCAAGGCTTGG
>NZ_DAMBHK010000021.1:4915-6747 GCF_032060305.1 Kaistella sp.
CCGAAAATCTCTACAATTCTCTGCAGCAGACTCGATTTACGAAGGCGGAAAACAATATCATCGTTATGAAAAAGCTCGAAATCCAGATTTTCATGCGCCAATGCAACCCTTTGAAATTCATCAATAATATGACGGAATTCTACATTGTTGTTTTTAAGGAATTTGCGTCTCGCCGGAACGTTGTAGAAGAGATTTTTTACTGAAAAGTTAGATCCTTCGGCAGTCTGTATCGGTTCCTGAAACTGAAATCCGCCTCCTTCGATGTAAATATTGGTTCCGGTTTTGGCGTCTTGGGTTTTGGTTTTCAGTTCCACCTGAGCCACCGCAGCGATAGAAGCCAGCGCTTCACCACGGAATCCTTTGGTTGAAATCCTGAAAATATCTTCGGTGGTACTTATTTTTGATGTCGCGTGTCTTTCAAATGCAAGTCGGGCATCGGTTTCGCTCATTCCGCTGCCATTATCTACAACCTGAATTAAATTTTTCCCCGCATCACGAACAATGAGTTCAACTTTTGTAGCGCCTGCATCAATGGCATTTTCCATAAGTTCTTTTACAATAGACGCAGGGCGCTGCACCACTTCTCCCGCTGCGATTTGGTTGGCGACATGATCCGGCAAAAGTTTTATAATATCTGACATTTTTTTATTCTCCCACAAAAATAACAATTAGATTCGGGGTTTTGGAAATTTAATAATGATTAGTTTTTCTGCAGTTATCTGTATTTAGCTGCATCTATTTTGGTGGTAATTTTATGGAATACTTTTTCGGAAAAGTTTCTTTGGTCAGCAAGATGTTTCAGTTCGAAATTCCTCTTCTTTCTGATGACCATAAAATGATAGTCGTCCTGTTCCCAAATTCCATATTTTTCGAAATACACAAGTTCCAAACCGTTTTTTTCCAGATGCTGCATCAGGGTAAAAAGTTCTACTTCCTGATCAATTACCTGCAGGCTTTCGGGATGGTTAATTCTCGCATAACCAATATATTGCGGATTGGGAATATTGATAAGAATATTTGTTTTTTCCGTGGCAATTTCTGCCAAATTTCGGAAAAGTTCTGCGTGATGCTCCAAAGGAATATGTTCGATAACGTCCATCAACGTAATCATATCGAAATCTGAATTTTTGGGTTTATATTCCACCACATCAGCGACATCAAAATGAATATTCTTCCTATATTTCAGTTCGTTTTTTGCAACGGCGACACTTTTTGCACTTAAATCCACGGCTTCGATGATTCCGTTCTTTACTTTTTTTGCAAGAAGTTTAGTGAAAATTCCAACACCACAACCCAGTTCCAGGACTTTAGAATCGGTACTCAACCCGCCGTTCAGCAATCTTTTATAAAGAGAAATAAGTCTTTCATTGGCACCGGTTTTTGTTTGCCGCTGAACGTATTCATCATAAAATTCGGAGATTTCATTCTGTTTCATTGCGTAAAAATAATGATTTATTTTTTGCTTCGATAGCTAAAAAAACTTCCTGAAAATTTCAGGAAGTTTAGCGTGATCATTTTTTTAAGTTTTATTTTTTTAATGCTTTAATCCCCATTTCATACAATGCAAAACTAAGTAAATCAGCATTTTCACCGATGACCTGATCTGTACTTCTGCCTGCTCCGTGGCCCGCATTCACTTCAATTCTTACCAAAACCGGATTATTACAAGACTGTTTTTCCTGAAGCTCAGCACCAAATTTAAAAGAGTGCGCCGGAACAACGCGGTCGTCGTGATCGCTGGTAATAATCATGGTTGAAGGATAACAAACGTCTTTTTTTACCTGGTGAACCGGTGAGTAAGATTTCAGATATTCAAACATTTCTTTGCTGTC
>NZ_DAMBHK010000021.1:6847-10383 GCF_032060305.1 Kaistella sp.
ACGTTTTTCTTCTGCATCTTGGTTCCTGCATCGTGCCATTTTTTACCGTATTCGCCGCCACCACGAATGTTTGGAACGGCGTAAATTCCACCATTCTCCATCCAAATTGCGTTTACTACAGAAAATGCCGGCTGCAGACTGATGTTGAATCCACCATAAGAATACAAAATCGTTGGGTTTTTACCGTCGAGTTTTGTTCCTTTTTTATAGTTGATCATCATCGGAATTTTGGTGCCGTCTTTCGAAGTGTAAAATACCTGCTCCGATACATAATTTTCAGGATTGAATTTTACATTTGGCTTTTGATACACTTCAGATGTACCTTTTTCGGTATTGAATTTATAAATCGTACCCGGCGTAATATAGTTGGTGAATGAAAAATACAGGTCTTTTTCTTTTTCCTTTCCGCCAAAACCCGCTGCCGTACCGATTCCCGGAAGGTCGATGGTTCTGATGAGTTTTCCGTCGTAATCGAACTGTTTCATGCTGGTTACCGCGTCTTTCATGTACCTTGCGAAAATATATCCGCCCCCTGTTGACACGCTCAACACGTTTTCAGTTTCAGGAATCACATCAGTCCAAACATTCGGATTATTAATGTTGAATTTCACCAAACGCATGTTCGGTGCGTTTTTATCGGTTAATGCATAAATATAATCACCTTTGGAATCAATAAAGTCCGTATTGAAATCATATCCTTTCTGTACCGGAATGAAATCTGTTTTATTTTTGAGGTCTTTAATATAAAGTTCGTTTCCGTTTGTCGCTTCCGAAGCGCTCAGAATCTCAAATCTTTCATCATCAGAAATACCGATTCCCATGTATCTGCGTTTGAAATTTTCGCCTCCAATGATTAACCTGTCGGCAGACTGCTTTGTTCCAAGTTTATGGAAATATACTTTGTGGGTATCTGTTTTCGCAGAAAGTTCGCTGCCTTTCGGTTTGTCGTAGCTGGAATAATAAAATCCTTCATCACCCAACCAGGAAGTTCCGGAAAACTTAACATCCACAATCGTTTCATCAATGATTTCTTTAGTTAAAGCATTCATAATGATGATTTTATTCCAGTCGCTTCCTCCTTCGGAAATTCTGTAGGCTACAAGATTTCCATTTTTATTGAATGAAACTCCGGCAAGCGAAGTGGTACCTTTTTCAGAAAATTTATTCGGATCGAGAAAAATTTCAGTTTTGCCGTTTTTATCGGTTCTGTAAAGAACAGATTGTGCCTGCAGACCATCATTTTTATAGAAATAGGTAAAATCGCCTTCTTTAAAAGGAGCACCAATTTTTTCATAATTCCAGATGTCTTTCAGCTGTGATCTCAGTTCTTCCCGAAACGGAATATTTGCAAGGTAATTATTGGTAAATGCTACTTCACGCTGAACCCAGTCTTTGGTATCTTCAGCCATGTCATCCTCTAACCAGCGGTAAGGATCTTCTACTTTAGTTCCGAAATACTCATCCGTGTGTTCCACTTTTTTAGTCTCCGGATAATTGAGGGAATTATTCATTTTTTGAGTAGTACAGGAGGCAAAAAACAACGCTCCTGTAAGCATAATAATTGAATTGGTCTTCATTTAAAACAGTTTTTTCAAATTTATAAAATTAAAACTGTATTCATGTACAGCATCTAAATATTAACAAACTTTAAAATAAAACCTTACAAAAAAGGAATAGGATTTGCTTAACTTCACCCATAAAAGTTTTAGTATGAGAAAAGAAACAGGAATATTATTGGCGGGAGGTCTTGGAGTGGTACTTGGTTTAGGAATTTTTGGTATTAAAAAATTTTTAGCCAAAAAACACAAAGACTATCACGATTATTATTCAGATTTCCACTGCCATTTCAGTAAAAACAAATATAAAGATGACGGCCATCATGGGGTTGAATTTTTAGCAATGCTATAGAAAATAATCTTTCACCATAGATCCCGGATTCATTGAATTCGGGATTTTTTTTGTGGAAAAGTGTCGGCATAAAACTCATTATTATAACAACTGATGCTTTTACTTTTGCTCAAAACAATTAATCTAACATCATAAAATGTCTTCTGAAAATTTTAAAAAAGGCCAGGGTGCGCAGCGAAACGAAATCAACCGTTTCGACAGATACACTTTTGAACCTGAAGAAGAAGATTTTCAGAAAACAAAAACGGTTTTCACAGAAGTTTTCCCCAAAACAATCGTCAATGAAGTAAAAAGTCCGGATTTGATGATGGAATATTCCCTTAATCCCTATCAGGGCTGCGAACACGGCTGCTCTTACTGTTTTGCCAGACCTACGCATGAATTTTGGGGATATTCTGCCGGAACCGATTTCGAACGCAAAATCATGGTGAAAAAAAATGCTCCGGAATTGCTCGAAAAATTTTTTCAGAAAAGAAATTATGTTCCAAAAACCATTACCCTTTCCGGCAATACCGACTGTTATCAACCTGCTGAGCGGGAATTTGAAATCACCAGAAAACTGCTGAAACTTTGCCTCGATTACCGGCATCCGGTTTCAATTTTAACAAAAAATGCTTTGGTTTTAAGAGATCTGGATATTTTGAGACCTTTGGCAGAACAGCATTTGGTCTCTGTTTCGTTCAGCATTCCTACAATCAATGAAGAAATCCGAAGAAAGATGGAGCCACGGACTTCATCTGTAAAAAATAAACTGAAAGCCATTGAGATTTTAACCGAACATAAAATCCCTGTCGGTGTTATGGTTGCACCCGTAATTCCAGGTTTAACAAGCGATGAAAGTCTGAAAATCTTAAAAACCGTTTCCGAAGCCGGCGCACAGAAATTCGGATATGTTTTGATAAGGCTTAATGACACCGTAGAACCCGTGTTCGTCAACTGGATCAACGCCCATTTCCCTGACAGAGCAGAGAAAGTCCTGAATCATATCCGCTCCATGAGAGGCGGAAAACTGGGTGAAAAAAGATTTCATGAACGCTATAAAGGCGAAGGAAATATTGCAGAAATGATTCACGATACTTTCGCTTTAGGCAAGAGAAAATTCTTCGCAAATAAAGAATTTACGCCACTTTCTACTGAAAATTTTATGGGCAGCAAAGTCCAGCAACTCAAACTTTTTTAAAATAAATATTATTTTCAGCTGAACTTATTTTGTCTCAAAAACCTATGGAATAAACTTTTTAGTTATTTTTAACAAAATTTTCAGCAATGGTTTTAAGCAGGATTTGGAGCGCATTTATTATTGTCGCCATTATAGTTGCAAGTATAAAATATTTGTTTTCAGATAATTACAAGGCAATTTACAACGACATGGTGGTCGGCAAAAGTGGAGACACGGTGCAGATTGCTTCAAAAAAAATGGCTGAACTGAATCCTGAAATCCAGAATGCACTCATCGCAAACCCGAATTTTGATCAAAACAGGGTTCATTATAAAACAGATTCTACAAAATCTGAAGTCCAGATTTACCGGGTTCAGGAAACCGATGGCGTAATCGGAACTTCCGAAACGGCCGTGAAAATCTGTCTCGGTTTGATTGGAATTATGACCCTTTTTATGGGTTTCATGAG
>NZ_DAMBHK010000021.1:10483-12784 GCF_032060305.1 Kaistella sp.
TCCATTTATCAGAAAATCAACCTTTTTCAGCCTGCAGTAATCGCCTATGTTGGCGGAATTTCAGTTATTGTAGGTCTTTTGGTTGTCTATTTGGTAAACCTTACAAAAGAAGGTCTCGATAATTTCAGCATGCTGTTGAGCAACGGAATCATTCTGCTAATCTTCTTTGCGATTGTTCTCGGAGCAGTTTATAAAAAAATAAATGTTTTTGATGCATTTATTGACGGAGCGAAAGAAGGATTCTGGACTTGTGTGAAAATTATTCCTTATCTGGTAGGAATGCTCATCGCAATTTCTTTGCTGAGAACTTCAGGAGTTTTTGATGTTTTAATCGATGGCATGAAATGGGTAGCGGCGGTAGTTGGTTTCGACACGAGATTTGTTGACGGTTTACCTACCGCGCTAATAAAACCGCTTTCAGGTTCCGGCGCAAGAGGAATGATGGTGGACACGATGCAGACTTTCGGGGCTGATAGTTTCCAGGGAAGGTTGGCCGCTGTACTTCAGGGAAGTTCGGATACCACCTTCTACGTTATCGCAGTATATTTCGGCGCGGTGGGGATTAAAAACACAAGATATACTGTAACTGCGATGCTTTTAGCGGATCTTGTGGGAATCATTACTTCCGTGATTTTGGCCTATATTTTCTTCGCTTAAAAAATTAATATGATACACGATAAAGATTACCTCATCAGAATAGTTAAACAGTTTTCAGAATTCCTTTCAAAGATGATTTTAGGAGGCAAGAACGAAGGCGATCTTACTGAACTCGAACGTGTTTTCGATACCAACATGAGAGATACCTTTAAAATGAGTTTTGAGGAACTTGCTCACAAATCAACCGAAGAAATTCTTGCAATGGTAAGTGAAAAAGACACGGCACATCATATTCCATATTTTGAGCTTCTCGGGCACTTGTTCTATTTCAAAAACAAAGAAAATCCCAACCCTGAGTTCGCCGCGAAAGCAAAGACTTTCTATGAAACTTATCTTCAAAAAAGCGGAATCTTTTCAATGCCTATTGTTTCAAGAATAAACGAATTGAAGACTTAACTGTAACAAATTCATAAAATATCCGTCTTATTCTTTAAAATTTCCTATGAAAAAAACGGCGGTCTTTTTGCTGAGTTTTGTATCTTTTGTAGCTTTTTCCCAGAAGAAATGGTCGCTTCAGGAGTGTGTAAACTACGCGGTGGAAAATAATCTGCAGGTCATACAGAATACATTAAATACCAAAACGCAGGATAATTCGCTGCAAATTGCGAAGCGACAATATCTGCCCTCTGTTTCAGGGAACATCAATAATAACGCATCATTCGGGCAGGGTCGCGATGTTTTCGGAAATACCAACCGAAACGATAACTTCAGCAACAGCGCAAGTGTAGGCGCCGATATTCTGGTTTACAACAACGGAAGACTCGAAAAAAATATCAGAAAAACTGAATTCGAAGTTGAAGCCAGCAAATTTGATCTGGAAAGAATTAAAAATGACATATCGCTGCAGATTGCACAGCAGTATTTATCGGTTTTACTCAACCGGGAAATAACCAAAATTTCTGAAAGTGCATTAGAAAACGCTGACAGACTTTACAAAAGAGCCAAAATTACCACCGAAGTGGGAACTACACCACAAACGGTTCTTGCCGAAGCCGAAGCAGCACTGGCAAGAGAAAAGCAGAATGTAAAAACCGCGGAAATCAATACCAACAGAAGTCTTTTTGCTTTGGCGATGCTCCTTCAATTGCCCGATTATAAAGACTTTGATATTCAAGAAGTTCCGGTAAACACAATGCTTGATGCGCCACTTTTTACCGCTGAAAACATTATCGCTAAAGCCTATGAAAACCAACCGCAGGTGAAAGCTGCCGAAAGCAGAATAAAATCGGCAGAAGCGCAAACTGAAGTGACCAAAACCGCATTCTGGCCAACCGTTACCGCAAACGCAGGACTCGGAAGTTCATATTTTTACCTCATCAGCCCTGCAAAAGACCTTAACGGAAATTCAATTCAGCAGTCGCAGTTTTTTACACAGTACAAAGATAATTTCGGGCAACAACTTGGTTTGTCGGCTAACATTCCTATTTTCAATAAAGGAATAACGAAACTTCAGGTAGAGCAGTCGAAAATTAATGAAGATATTGCCAAGACCACTTTATTGCAGCAAAAGCAGCAGGTTTTGCAGAATGTACAGCAGGCACAGTTTGATGCAGAAAGTAATTACGAAGCATATCTTGCAGCAACCGAAGCAGAGAAAAGCGCGAAGCTGGCTCTGGATTTTGCCGAAAAAAGCTTTGCTGCAGG
>NZ_DAMBHK010000021.1:12884-18541 GCF_032060305.1 Kaistella sp.
CAGAGAAAAGCGCGAAGCTGGCTCTGGATTTTGCCGAAAAAAGCTTTGCTGCAGGTCGCTCTACGGTTTATGACCTCAACAGTGCCAGAAATAATTTTGCCAACGCGCAGGGATCTGTAGCCCAGGCTAAATATAACTATCTCTTCAGTATGAAACTCCTGAATTTCTATGCTGGAATCCCATTGAGTCTGTGATAAAATGTCTGTTGCCAACCTTCAGAAATACTTGCCTGAGAATACTTTGCCTTATCTGAAAACCTGGTTTGGCGAACATTATATTCATATTAAAATCACAAAAGCACGAAATTCCAAACTGGGTGATTACCGGAAAATGCCGGATAAATCTCACCAGATTACGATAAATTCAACATTGCAGCCGCAACTTTTCTTTTTTGTTTTAACACATGAACTGGCGCATCTTCTGGCTTTCGAAAATTTCGGAAACCGTATTTCCCCGCATGGTGCAGAATGGAAAAATACTTTCAGAACAATGCTTTTAGAAAGTATTTCCATTTATTCTGAAGATTTAAAACCGATCATCCTTAAATTCTCGAAAGCACCGAAAGCCAATTTCATGTCGAGTCCGGATTTGGTAAAATACTTCCACATCGAAAATTACGAAGACGAAACTTCATACATCGAAGATTTAGAAACCGAGGACCGTTTTATTTACCGTAAACAAACTTATATCATAGAAGGTAAACGCAAAAAGAACTATATTTGCCTGAATCTCGATAACGGAAAAAGGTATATTTTCAAACCTTTAGCAAGAGTAGAAAAATTAAGTTAATCATGTCTAAATCAAACAATTACTGCGTTATTATGGCAGGAGGAGTCGGCAGCCGGTTCTGGCCAATGAGTACACAGAAATTCCCTAAACAGTTTCAGGATATTTTAGGAACGGGCCGAACAATGATTCAGCAGACCTATGACAGAATCAGCCAGATTGTTCCTAAAGAAAATATCTACGTCATCACTAATAAAGAATATGTTTCGCTGACCGAACAGCAGCTTCCGGAACTGAAACCACAGAATATCGTGGGCGAACCGATGATGAAAAACACCGCAGCCTGCAACATCTACATGGCGAAGAAAATTGCGGCTGAAAATCCCGACGCCAATATGATTGTGCTGCCTGCAGACCATTTGATTCTGAAAGAAACTGCGTTCCTGCAGAAAGTGGAACTGGCTTTCAATTTGGCTTCAAAAAACGATTACCTCATCACGTTAGGAATTACTCCTACCAGACCTGATACGGGTTACGGCTATATTCAGTTCATCGATAAAAAAAATGCAGACCATTTTAAAGTGAAAACTTTCACCGAAAAACCGATTCTGGAAATTGCCAAAAGTTTCCTGGAAAGCGGTGATTTTCTTTGGAATGCCGGAATTTTTATCTGGAACGTAAAATCAATCCTCGCCGCCTTCGATGCGCATCTGGAGGAAATGTCGCAACAGTTTGTGAGTTGCGAATACAATACCGAAGATGAAGTACGTTGTATTGAAATGATTTATCCCAAAGTAACCAAAATCTCCATCGACAACGGTATTCTTGAAAAAGCAAAGAATGTTTACGTAATTCCTGCAGATTTAGGCTGGAGCGATTTAGGAAGCTGGACTTCGGTTTACGAAAATTACGATAAAGACGAAAACGAAAATACCGTGCATCCGAAACATGTACTTTTATATAATGCAAAAGGCAATATCGTTCAGTTCAAAAATAAAAACAAAGCAGCGGTTATCGATGGTTTACAGAATTATATTGTGGTAGATACCGATAAAGCACTTCTAATTTGTCCTCGGGAAAACGACCAGCTCATTAAGGACTACATCCAAGACCTGAAGAACGTTAGAAAAGGTGACAAATTTTTATAACGCCTTACAAACAAAAAATTCTTTCATTAATCTGAAAGAATTTTTTGTTTTATCGCTATTCAATTTTATCGATAACCTGCTGAATATTAATTTCATGAAGGCAAGCCCAATCGCCACGGTAACATTTTTTGTCACCGAAGACTGAACACGGCCTGCAGGTAAGATCTTTTATATGAACCACATCATCTTCGCTCTGTCCGTAGCCAAGAAAACCCGCGTGAGGATGTGTAGATCCCCAAACTGAAATGCATCGCGTTCCTACTAAACTTGCTAAATGCATATTGGCAGAATCCATGGAAATCATGATCTCAAGACGTGCGATTTTCGACAGTTCTTCCTTTATACTGAGTTTACCGGCAACATTTTCAGCGTTTGGTATTTGTGAAACCCATTTGTCGAGGGTTTCTACCTCATGTTTTCCTCCGCCAAAAAAGTATATTCTGTATTTTTCTGAAAGATGTTTTGCCAGTTCGAATGACTTTTCAAGGGGCAGCATTTTTCCTTCATGCTGTGCGAAAGGAGCGAAACCGATTCCATTTTTTTGTAATGAAACTGTCCTATATTGATGGGATAATTCAACTGAAAACCCTAAATCCCGAAAGACATCAGCATATCTTTCGGTAGTTTTTTTCAGCGGTTTTTTTTCCAAATTCCAGATATCAGTGAGATGCTCTTTTTCATCTTTTCCTTTACTGATGACGGCTACACGATAGTTTTTCCGACTAAAAATTCGGTTGAGTATTTTTGTCCGAATAACATCGTGTAAATCAGCAATATAATGAGGATTAAATTCTGTGATGAGTTCTTTGGCAAGTTTCCGCAAACCCAAAAATCCTTTGTAATCATCAATATTTACTCCTTTAAAAATAAGATTAGGAACACCTTCAAACAAATCGCTGAAGTTTTTCCGCGTTACAAAAACAATCTGCACCTCGGGATTCTGCTCCAGAAATTCAGTCACAACCGGCACTGTCATCGCTACATCGCCAAAAGCTGAAAAACGGTATGCTAAAATGGTAATCACTTCTTAAGTTGATATGCAACGGCGTAAAACTTAATTTGCTTGGTCATGGCCATCAAGCCGTTGGCACGCGAAGGCGAAAGAAATTCCTGCAGCCCAATTTCCGAAATAAAGTCAAAATCGGAATCCAGTATTTCCTGGGTTGTATGCCCGCTGTAAATAGAAACCAGCAACGAAACAATTCCTTTAGGCAGAATACCGTCGGAATCGGCTTCGAAAAACAGTTTACCGTCCCGGAACTCGGCATCAATCCAGACTTTAGACTGGCAGCCCTTAATTAAGTTGGCATCCGTTTTCTTGTCCTCAGAAAGTCCTTTTAGTTCTTTTCCGAGGTCAATAATATATTCGTATTTCTGTTCCCAATCTTCAAGAAATGCAAATTCTTCGATTAATTCCTGCTGTTTTTCTTTGATGGTCATCTTAAAATTTCTGTTTGTGCAAAGATAAGAATTTAGCTTTTAGGAGTTCTGGATTTAATTTTACCGAAAAGCCCAAGTAATCTGTTTTCTTCATTTTCCCAGCAAAGTTGTGAGGCCGCATGATCTAAAGCGTCTTTATAAGAATCTTTCCCATTATTAAGAACCAACTGAATTTTTTGTGCAAGTTCGTTGTAATCCCGGATTTTTTCACCTGCTTTAAAATGGTCTGCAACTTTCCTCATCTCCGGAAAATCTGACACCACCACGGGAATCCTTGCCTGAATATAATCTGATATTTTATTGGGCATTGAGAAATAGTAACTCAACCCGTTATTTTCTTCGATACTTACTCCTAAGTCTGCTTTTTGGGTGATTTCGCGGAGTTTTTCCGGCAGAATTTTACCAATAAATTTCACTTTATTATCCAAACCTAAATTTTTAGTCAATTCCTGAAATTCCTTCTTTTTAGGTCCGTCACCGGCAATCCAGAGTTCTGCATTTTCAATTTTATGCATTTCCGGGATCAACTTATCCAGGCCTCGGGATGGATTGATTACCCCTTGATAAATAATTACTTTTGGTGAATTAACTATAGAATAATCTTGTGGATTTCCGGATTTCAGCGGGAAATTCTGCACTACAACAGGTCTTTCAATTCCGTAGGTCTTATGAAACCAGTCTGCGTAACTTTCACTAGCAGTCATCACAAATTTCAGTTTGGGTGCAATAAAAGACTCCAATGACCGCCAGATATTTTGGGTAAAGCGGCCGTTGACCGACGGCATTTCGGTAAAAATCTCGTGGCTGTCGTACACCAAAGGTATATTCAGCTTTTTTGAAACCATATAATTGGGCAGTAAGGTATCCAAATCATTCGAAAGGAGAATAGTGTGCTGATCAGCTTTCTTCAGCAGTTCTTTATAAAGTTTCCATTGAAATTCCACATAAGCATACCGCAGAATTTTGGATTTTAATATAATTCTGGAAACCGCATAATCGCGTTTCAGATCAGGCAAGCCACCCCAGTTATTCCCTATAAGTTCGATGGCGAATCCGTTTTCGGACAATGTTCTGCATACCTTTTCAACACGTTGGTCTGTCGATAAATTATTAAAAACGCTTACCAGAACTTTCATGAGAGAAATTTAGTCTTTTTTTACCAGATGATACCCCTGAATAATGCACAGAATGGCATTGGGAATAATAATAGGCCACAGATAATCACTGTAAATCCCATAAATCACAAAGAAAATACATCCGATAAGATTTACGATTCTGATTTTCTTGATGTCTTTCAGCACAAAACTCAATACAACGAAGAAAGAAGCGGCGTAGCCGATATAGTTGGTAATTTCCGGACTCATAGTTAAAAAATTTAGGGAGACAAACGTAGTCATTTTCAGCCGAATGATAAAATATATCCTGCCATAAAGTCATTATTTAATTTTGGTAAAGTATTTGTAACTTTGATATGGCATTAAAGATTCGTTGCAGTCTTCATGCTTAAATAATGAATCAAAAATATGGATCATAAATTTTCAAACGGTTTGGATCAGGTGTTCCAACAAAGTAAAAGAGAAGCAAGACGTTTGCAAAGTGAGTTTCTGAATACAGAACATTTCCTTTTGGGAATGATTAAGACAGAGAACTCTGCAAAGGATATCCTGCAAAATCTGGGTGCAGATTTAACGCAAATTAGAAGAAAAATCGAAACCATGTCGGTGTCGGGACTTAATCCGTTTTCGGCAGAAAGCGATAAGATTTCTTTTACAAAAATGGCCGATCAGGCAGTAAAACGGTCAGAACTCGAATGCAGACAGTATCAGGGTTCAGAAATTAATACCGTTCATCTGCTTTTAGGTATACTTTATAAGTCGGATGACCCTTCAACCAATATTTTAGGCTCTTATGACATTGATTATGAAAGAGTAACCAAAGAGTATCAGACCATGCTTAAAAACTCCGGACAGGATCCGAAAATGAGCGCTTACGACGATGACGAAGAGCGCGAAGAATTCGGGCAGATGCGTAAACCTACCGGAAATATCGGGACTGGAAAAAGCAAAACTCCTACGCTGGATAATTTCGGACGTGATTTAACTTCGCTTGCCAGAGACGGTAAACTCGACCCTGTGATCGGGCGTGAAAAAGAAATCGAAAGGGTTTCGCAGATTCTTTCAAGAAGAAAGAAAAATAATCCGCTCTTAATCGGTGAACCTGGTGTTGGTAAATCAGCCATCGCCGAAGGTTTAGCTTTAAGAATTCAACAGAAAAAAGTATCGCGTGTTCTTTATGGCAAGAGAGTGATTACACTTGATCTGGCAAGTTTGGTTGCCGGAACAA
>NZ_DAMBHK010000021.1:18641-24823 GCF_032060305.1 Kaistella sp.
CTTTATGGCAAGAGAGTGATTACACTTGATCTGGCAAGTTTGGTTGCCGGAACAAAATACCGTGGACAGTTCGAAGAAAGAATGAAAGCCATCATGACTGAGCTTGAAAAAAACCGCGACGTCATTCTTTTCATTGACGAGCTGCACACCATCGTAGGCGCCGGAAGTTCTACAGGAAGTTTAGATGCCTCCAATATGTTTAAACCTGCTTTGGCACGGGGAGAAATTCAATGCATCGGTGCTACGACTTTAGATGAATACCGACAGTATATTGAAAAAGACGGGGCTTTAGAACGCCGTTTCCAGAAAGTAATGGTAGAACCTACTACGGTAGAAGAAACCATTCAGATATTGAATCAGGTGAAAGACAAATATGAAGATCATCATAACGTTACATATACAGACGAAGCAATTCTGGCGTGCGTAAACCTTACTTCACGATATATTACCGATCGTTTCCTTCCCGACAAAGCAATTGATGCGATGGACGAAGCCGGATCAAGAGTGTACATCAAAAACATGAAGGTTCCTACGGAAATCATTGAGTACGAGAAGAAAATCGAAGAGATTAAAGATCTGAAACAGAAAGCTGTAAAAGCTCAGGATTATCTGGAAGCCCGAAAACTTAAAGACGAAGAAGAACGCCTTCAGATTGAACTGAATATTGCTCAGGAAGCCTGGGACAAAGATGTGAAGGAGAAAAAAGAAGTCGTTACCGAAGAAAGCGTTGCCGAAGTAGTATCCATGATGAGTGGAATTCCTGTAACCAAAGTTGGTAAAAATGAACTCGACAAACTTTCTCATATGGATGAAATGATGAATGGCAAAGTGATTGGCCAGGAAGATGCAGTGAAAAAAGTGGTGAAAGCTATCCAAAGAAACCGCGCCGGACTGAAAGATCCTAACCGCCCGATCGGCACATTTATTTTCCTGGGAACAACAGGTGTGGGTAAAACCGAGCTTGCCAAAGTAATGGCCCGCGAACTTTTCGATTCTGATGAAGCCTTGATCCGTATCGATATGAGTGAGTATATGGAGAAATTCGCAGTTTCGAGACTGGTTGGTGCGCCTCCGGGATATGTAGGTTATGAAGAAGGCGGACAACTTACCGAAGCAGTTCGCAGAAAACCTTACGCAGTGGTACTTTTAGACGAAATTGAAAAAGCACATCCCGATGTATTCAACATTTTGCTGCAGATTCTGGATGAAGGTTTTGTGACCGATTCTTTAGGAAGAAAAATAGATTTTAGAAATACAATCATCATTCTGACTTCAAATATCGGAACCAGAGATCTTAAAGATTTCGGTGACGGCGTAGGATTCGGAACTTCTGCTAAAAAATCGACCAGCGATGCAAGAGCAAGAAGCACGATTGAAAATGCGCTGAAAAAGGCGTTTGCGCCGGAATTCCTGAACAGAAT
This sequence comes from Kaistella sp., assembly GCF_032060305.1. Classification (NCBI taxonomy): domain Bacteria; kingdom Pseudomonadati; phylum Bacteroidota; class Flavobacteriia; order Flavobacteriales; family Weeksellaceae; genus Kaistella; species Kaistella sp. Next base: position 20,063 of record NZ_DAMBHK010000021.1, read on the forward strand.
TGACGATATCGTAATCTTTAACTCTCTTGAAAAAGAACATATCAGCAAGATTATCGATCTGGAACTGTCTAAACTTTACAAACGTCTGGAAAAACTGAACTATCATGTAGAGCTTTCTCAGGATGCCAAAGATTTCATCGCCGAAAAAGGTTGGGACAAAGATTTCGGTGCGAGACCACTAAAACGTGCCATCCAGAAATATATCGAAGATTTGTTGGCCGAAATGCTTGTCAACAAACAGCTTTCAGAAGGCGAAACCATCATGTTGAAGGTGAATGAAGAGAAAGACGGTTTGGTCGCAGAAACGCCAAAAAAGAAACAGAGCGCAAAGTAAAAGTGTTCAAATAAATAAACCCCTGTCAAATGATTGACAGGGGTTTTTTACTTGATTTATCTAAAGTTCAAATCCAATATAGCTGATTCTTTAAATTATTTCTTTTTCGTTTTTACTTTTTCAACTTCTTCTTTAATGAAAGGATATTTCAGTTTCATATCTTCGAGAAGATTGGGATCCAGATCTAAAGCTACATCCAGGGCTTTTCTGCCTTCTTTCTGGTTATTCATGTGGAAATAGCAGTTGCTCAACTGATAATAAATTTCAGCACGGTTGTGGAGCTTTGTAGCTTGATTTAAAACCGTAATTGCTTCTTCAAATTCACCGATGAGCATTAAAACTTCTGAATAAGCGTACCAGTTATAAAACCGGTTTGGCTCGAAATCTACCAACTTTTTCAGGCAAACCAAACTTTCCTCAAACCGTCCGGAGTCGATATATAAAAACGCCAGCCTTTTCTGATAATCCAGATTGTTATCATTCATCGAAACGGCTTCTTTGGCAAAGTGCAGCGCTTCTTTCATACTGCCCATTTCTTCGTAGATATAGGATTGCTCCATCATCGAAAGATAGAACTGCGGATCGTCTCTTAAAGATTTCTGGAAAGCATTCAAGGCTAAAACCGGCTGTTTGTTTTCTTTATAACACAACCCGATTTTATAGAATGTGAAGGATTTGGTGTATTCCAGTTCCAGCATTTCTTCATAAACTTCCACCGCTTTCAGCCACTCGCCCATCGCTTCATAACACGCCGCTTTATTGGCATATACGCCGACAGCCTGTGGATTTATCGCGAGAAGATAATCGAACCCACGGATGGCTTCTTCATAATTTTTGCGGTTGAAATAAAACTGTCCGTATTCGTACCAGGCGGTTTCAGAAAAAGCAAACTCGTTCAGATATCCGTTAAGAAATTCAATCGCTTCATCACTTCTGCTCAGCTGATTATAGCAAAACATTACATTTTCGAGCGAATATTCGTCCTGTTGGTCATACTTTAATGCCAGTTTGTAATGTTTCAGCGCGTTAAATGGATCTTCCAGATTTACATATTCATCCGCGATGAAGTTATGAAGGAAATTTTCTTCTTCCTCCAATTCCAGCGCCCTTTCACAAAAAGTGATTGCGCGTCTGGGGTTTCCCAGATTCGAATAGTATTTAGCACAGCACACCAGAAAATCGGTGCTTTCCATGGAAGCTTCCTGAAGCTCCTGCATCAGTTCCTTGGCCTGTGTATAATTTTCAAGTTCAAGTAAAACCTCAAACTTTTTAATTTTCAGTTCTAATGAATTCGGATGAAGTTTCAGCGCATAATTGGTCGCCATTTCCGCGAAGGAAATGTCGCCCATTTCAAGGTAGTAAATGATGATATCTTCGTATTCTTCGGTCTCGAAGTACAGCTCTTCATTGTTTTCTACCATTTCTTCGAACTTTCTAATGAGTTCGTTTTCAAAAAATTCTTCCAATTTATACTCTCAGTGTTATTTCCAAAAATTTGAAGCATGCTTACAAACTTCGGAAAAACGTTTTATTAAAAATCTAATTTAACAAAAAAGATGATCTTAAATCAAACTTTTTATTTTTATAATCATTTGGTCTCCCAAACTGTCGGCTTCTTCCTGAGAAAAAGCTTCGGTGTAAATCCTGATAATCGGCTCTGTATTGGACTTTCTTAAATGCACCCAATTTTCCTCAAAATCAATCTTCACGCCATCTACCGTAGAAACCTCTTCATTTTGATATTCCTTTTCCATTTTAGTTAAAAGTGAATCCACATCAATATCCGGTGTAAGTTCAATTTTCTTTTTTCCCATGAAATAAGAAGGATACGTTGCTCTCAACTCGGAAACTGTTTTGTTTTCATTGGCAAGATGCGTTAAAAATAATGCCACACCTACCAGTGAATCTCTTCCGTAGTGAAGGTCTGGATAAATAATTCCCCCGTTTCCTTCGCCGCCGATCACAGCATTTTTATCTTTCATTAAAGTTACCACATTAACCTCTCCCACTGCACTTGCGAAATACTCGGAATCATGCTTTAAAGCAACATCTCTCAATGCACGGCTTGAAGAAAGGTTCGATATAGCTACTCCTTTTTTATTTTTTAACAGGTAATCAGCCACCGCAACTAAGGTATATTCTTCGCCAAAAAGTTCGCCATTTTCGTCTACCAAAGCCAATCGGTCTACATCCGGATCTACAACGATTCCTAAATCTGCCTTTTCCTGTTTTACAAGTTCGCAAATATCGCCCAAATGCTCCTTCAATGGTTCCGGATTGTGCGGGAAATGACCGTTAGGTTCGCAGTAAAGTTTGATAACTTCGCAGCCTAAATGCTCCAAGAGCTGTGGAATCGCGATTCCGCCAGTTGAATTTACCGCATCTACAACGATTTTATATTTTTTGGCTTTAATGGATACGGCGTCCACCATCGGTAAATCCAGAATCTTCTGAATATGAATCGCAAAACCATCGTCTCTGGTTTCATATTTTCCCAAATCATCTACCTCAGCATAATTGAATTCCTCACTTTCAGCTAAGGCCAAAACTTCAGCACCGTTTTCTCCGCTGATGAATTCACCTTTTTCATTTAGAAGTTTCAGCGCGTTCCACTGTTTTGGGTTGTGTGAAGCGGTAAGGATAATTCCACCGTCCGCATTCAGTTCAGGAACCATCACCTCCACTGTTGGCGTTGTAGAAAGTCCCAGATCGATAACGTGGATCCCAAGTCCCTGCAAAGTTGCGGTAACCAAAGAATTTACCATTGCTCCGGAAATACGGGCATCACGGCCAACGACAAGGGTTAAGTCTTTCTTATTTTTATTGTTTTGAAGCCAGGTTCCGAATGCGGAAGTAAATTTCACCACATCCAGCGGCGTAAGATTTTCATTTACTCTGCCGCCGATGGTTCCACGGATTCCTGATATACTTTTGATTAATGCCATTGCATGATTGATTTTAAAACGGTTGATTTAAACTGAGGCAAAATTACGAATAAAAAATCTACGTAAAGTGAACAGCTTATGAACAGCAATCCGAATCACAGCCCGGTTTCCCCTTTTTGAATTTATTGGGAGAAAAGGTTTTTTTTAAAATCTTAAAGATGGAGTAAGCGGCAAAAATAACAATCACCGCGACGAGCAAATATTGCAGAATTAAAGCGTTTTCCATTATTTAAGTAACTGATAGGTTATAAATGAAGCGAGATACGCGAATCCCGACATTCCGAAAAGCTGGATCAGAGTCCATTTCCATGATTTTGTTTCCCGGTATACTACTGCCAAAGTTGCAGCACACTGCATTGCGAATGCATAAAATACCAGAATTGAAATCCCCGTTGCAAAGCTGAAAACTTTTTCACCGTTAGGCTTTGTATCGTTGCGCATTTTGTCGATAATCCGTTCCTCCGGCGCTTCGTCATCCAGACTGTAAAGCGTAGAAAGAGTTCCTACAAACACTTCGCGGGCAACAAAACTCGTCAGCACGCCAACGCCCATTTTCCAATCATATCCTAACGGCGCAATAGCAGGCTCTATAAATTTTCCCGCTTTCGCTAGATAAGAATGCTCCAGTTTTACATCGGTAGCGACAAACTGGTTTTCGTTTTGTTTAGGTCCTAAATAACTGAATACCCAGATAATGATGCTGAAGAAAAAGATAATTTTACCAGCTCCGGTTATAAAATCCCAGACTTTACCCAACATCAGTTTAAAATCGTACCCGAAAAGCGGCATTTTATACGAAGGCAAATCCATCACAAGGAACGATTTTGTTTTGTTTCTGATTACCGTTTTAAGTAAAAGTGCAGCAGAAAGCGCGGCAAAAAAACCAAGGAAATACATTCCCATCAGTACCAACGCTTTATAACTTATTCCGAGAAAATACTGATCCGGAATGACCAAAGAAATAATGATACTGTAAACCGGAAGTCTTGCCGAACACGTCATAAAAGGCGTAACAAGAATGGTGATGAGTCTTTCCTTAACATTCTCGATATTCCGGGTCGACATTACCGCAGGAATGGCGCACGCCGTACCCGATACTAAAGGAACGATACTTTTACCGTTCAGACCGAAAGGTTTCAGAAACCGGTCCATTAAGAAGATTACCCTTGCCATATAGCCTGAGTCTTCGAGCAGATACAGGAAGTATAAAAGGATTCCGATCTGGGGTGCAAACATTGCAATTCCACCGATTCCCGGGATAATTCCATTTGAAATCAGTGAATTGATTGGTCCCTGCGGAAGATGTTCTGCAGTGAAAGATGACAGCCAGAAGAACGCATCGGAAATCCAGTTCATCGGATATTCTGCCAGAAAAAATACACTATGGAATATCAGCAGCAGAATCATTGCAAAAACCACATAACCCCAGAATTGATGTACCAGAATTTTATCTAATTTCTCGGTTAGCAGTTCTTTGAAGTT
>NZ_DAMBHK010000021.1:24923-27454 GCF_032060305.1 Kaistella sp.
CCTTTCTGCTCCAGCGGAATTTCGAAAGAAACAGTTTCAGATTTGGTAAAATTATTTTTGAAAATTGCTTCGCGCAGTTCGTCGATTCCCAGATTCTGTTTGGCATTGGTGCGCAAAACCTGCACATTCAGTTCTTTCGACAGTTCTTCGAGATTGATGTTGATTCCTCTCCGTTCTGCCTGGTCGATTTGGTTTACAACGAGCAGAACGGGAATTCCCAAATCCTGAATTTGCTGAAAAAGCAGTAAACCTCTTTTAATACTTAACGCTTCCAGAAGATAAACAACGCCCGAATAATTTTGCTGTTCCTCAACTAAAAATTTGGAAAAAATAGCCTCATCTTCAGAAGTTGGGTACACACTATATGAACCCGGCAAGTCGATTACCTCTACTTCTTCGCCTTTGTACTCGTAGTTTCCGGAATGGCTGGCTACGGTAACTCCGGCATAATTTCCTGTTTTCTGATTTTTGTTGCAGAGCAGGTTAAATACGGTTGATTTACCTACGTTGGGATTTCCTACGAGGAGGATCTGTTTATTGTTTAAGATTTTCTGCATTTCTACTTCGCCTTAATTTCCGGAGAAAATGATTTGAAATTTAAGTTAACGGCTGCACGACAATGAACCGCGCTTCTTCTTCACGGAGGGCAATTCTGCTTTTTTCATCACCAAATTCCACGTAAAGCGGCCCGCTGAACGGTGCCTGATAAAGGATTTTAAAAGCGGTATCCGGCAGAAGACCCATTTCGATAATTTTATTTGGCATCTGAAGGTCATCATTTTCATAACCTACAATTTTTCCGAATTTGTTTTTCGGGAAACAGCATAATTTGTCTGAACGATCTCTTTTCAACACTAAAAATTTATACCGCAAAGATAGGTTATTTAAATTAAATCTAAATAAGGTTTTGTGAGGAAAATCGCAAAAAAACCCTGAAACACAATTATGTTCCAGGGTTGACAAAAATATAATTTAGCGTATGAATGAACTATTTTTTCCCTTTCGCAGGTGGAGCAGGAATTTCTATCGGGTTATTGTTGGCACCATAGAAATCTTTCAGCATTTTTTCCTGCTGTTTCACCATATCTCCGATAGTAGTGTCGCTTCCGGGCATTTTCTGCGATAACATTTCAGGTTTCAGCAGCGGTCTGGTAGAAGCAAACGGATCTTTCTTAAAGTCATTAAAGGTTTTATCGAACTTTTCGCGGGATACTTCCTGAACTTTTCCACCGTTTCCGCCTGGAGAAATTGATTCCAGATAGGTAACTTCGTTAAAGTTTGCAACTTTTTTGTTCCCCTTAAGTTCCCAGGAATAATTTTGTCCTTCGTCTTCAATTTTTACGATAAGTCCCGGCAGACCATTAAATTTATACGGCCCGTCCTGAAGTGGAATATCTGAGCTGAACCACGCGTTCCATTTTCTTCCGCCAAATTCAGTAGTTGCCTTCTGCGCATTGTAACTCCCGATTTTTGCTTTCTCGCTCAGGATTTTCCAGTTAAATTTGGTGTCGTCATTATATCCGATATTCATCGGGGTAAAACCGCTGGAAATTCTTTCCACATACTGCACTTTCATGTCGGGATAAAATTTATATACTTTCTCTGAAAATTTCGGCATCGTCACCATCTTCGAAAGATCTTTGAAAACACCTGATTTTTGCATCGCATCTACCTGGATTTTAAGAACCGAATCCTGGGCAATCATGGTATAGTCGCGGTAGATTGATTTTTCTTTTGTAATGTCCAGAACCATCATTACTTTTTCCGTTCTTGCAGAATCTTTCTTTGGCTTGTAATTCAGTTCATAGAAGAATCTGTTCGCAGTTTCCTGCGCATTCATGGCAAAAAAGAAGGTCAATAAAAAAAGGCTTACTAATTTTTTCATATTTTTGATTTTAATGATTAGTGCATGCAAGGTTTCATTTGTTACAAAATTTTAAGAATAAATTATATTTTTTTGTGACTGGCATTCAACGATTTCGGCTTAATTTTATTTCACAAAACAAATTATTATGGAAACTTTGCCGAATCTTAAAACTGAATTTCTGCAGGAATATGAAACCACCAAAAAATTCATTGAAAACTTTCCCGAAGGTAAAAACGATTATGCGCCACACGAAAAAAGCATGAAAATGATGCCGCTCGCCACGCATATTGTGGAAATTATAGGCTGGCCGGAAATTATTTTGAATACCGAAAAACTTGATTTTGCTGCTGGGGATTACCAACCGTTAAAATTTACAACCGGGGAAGAACTGAATCAAAAACTTGAAGAATTTTACAACAAAAGCTACGCTGCATTGAACCAACTTTCTGAAGACGCCCTCAACGGAAAATGGGCAATGTACATGGGCGACCAGCTGTTGGCAGATTATACAAAATACAGCGCCATTCGCCATGCACTTAACCAGCTTACGCACCACAGAGCGCAATTGGGCGTATATTACCGATTGAATGAAATTCCTGTTCCGGGAAGTTACGGCCCAAGCGCCGACGAACAGAACTTTTAGTTTTAATGTTTAAATAAATGA
>NZ_DAMBHK010000021.1:27554-29205 GCF_032060305.1 Kaistella sp.
CTATTTAAAGTTGAATTTCACCGTAAACATCACCTGGCTTGGGCGGATTCTGATGGAATTTACCGTGGTTAACAGAAACTGCGGATCGTAAGTAATTCTTTCAAAAACGTTGGTATTGGCAATATTTAGCCATTTGATTTCGAAATCTATTTTCTTTTTTGCCCACGTATACTGGTAAGAAAGGTCGTAAAAAGCATTGTTAAAACTCTGGTTTCTGGATTTGGTATTGATTTCGTCCCAGAAGAATCCAATTGTATGGTTTTCCAGCGGATAAATGTAGGCCGCCAGATTGTGATTCCAGCCCGAAGTTTTGTTCTCGGTATTCTGGCTTGCATTCTTTTGCGTTGCCCAGTTCAGCGTTGCACTATAATCTACACTCAGCCATGAAAAATAGGTGTTGTTGAATTTAACGCCCATATTCTGGCGGTTGATTTTAGACTCCTGAAGTTGGTTGAAAAATGAAAACGATTTAGAATCAGCATTTGAAAAACTTACCGAAGCATTGGTTTTAAACTTCGGAAAATACTTTCCTATTTCTGCGCTTTCAGTTTGGGTCTCAGATGTATTTTCAAGCGCCAGCAAGGTCAAAGAAGAGTTGAATCCGTCACCTGAAAACTTCTCAATTAAATTCCTTTTGTTCACCGAATAACCGTAACGCACATTGAAAAACAGGTTATTCAGTGGGTTACGATATTCCAGTCTTGACCCGAGGTTGCTGTTTCTGTATTCCGGCATAATCATCGGGCTTTCGTAACTGTATCTTTGTGTAATCCCTAAAGGCGAGGTAAGCATTTTACCTTCGTAGAGAAAACCGAAATTCCCGAAATCGTTGTTCTGGCTGGCAAAAGCCCATATCTTGAAGAACGAAGCAAAATCAAGACTGGCGAATAAACTCGGCTCAAGCACAGATTTAGTGGTATGAAGGCTGTTGTTGCGCAGATTGTCTCGATACGTGATGTCGTAAAAATTAAAAGGAAGATTCAGGCTTAAATTAAAACTATTCGATTTGAAATTAACACCCAATTGCGTGTATGGCTGAATTTCGTTCCATTCGGTATCATTCTGAAAACTTTGCCCCAATCCGATATAATTCATCCCGTTAGAACCGGTTAAAAGTGATTCTAAGGTATTGAAATTCAAATTAAGACCCATTTCCGGCGTGAAAGTCCATTTTTTATAACTGAAACCTACCGACGCAGAATGATTAGCGGTAAAGGTCTCCGAAGAAGCATTTTGTCTCAACTTTTCAAACTGATTTGCTTCCGGAAAATTCCCGTTGGCATTCACATAACTGGCCGGTAAAATATCCATTGCCTGGCGGTCTTTTTGATAACTCACATAACTCATCACATTGAAAAGCTTTTCTTTCCATGGCAAAATGGTGCTGAGGGAATTCTGAAAAATCCCTGAAGGTGAATCCAGAAACTGGTTTCCGAATTTATTGATTGGGGTACTGCTTCCGCCTACAGGTGGAAGAAAGTTATTGATGGTGGCATTCGTATCATTCCACGAACCGTTCCAGGTAGTGGTATTTTTAAAGAATCCTTTTTTGGCATTCTTCGTGAAAATCAACTCACCTTTACTGGCATTGGTATAAAAATTATTGGCAGATTCTGAAACATAGGTGCCGCCTGAAGGAACAATTGACGAA
>NZ_DAMBHK010000021.1:29305-32866 GCF_032060305.1 Kaistella sp.
TTCCCGAAACTCAAAAGATTGCCTTCATTTTCTACACTTTCTCCGTTGTTATTGGCTTTATAATTCACGACCCACTGGTTTTTCTGCCCGAAAAACATCGGCGTCAGTTTTACATTCCAAAGCAGCGGATCCATTCCTACGCCCACTTCTCCCCGGCCGGTCATCGTGACAGATTTCCTTAAAACTACGTTTAACCCCGCATTTTCAGACGGAACTTTATCCTGAAGAATTTTCACAGGTTGGTGATTTTCCATCACTTCTACTTTCTGAACGGCATCTTTCGGTAATGAATTATTCACGGTTCCGTAACCGCCTTCCATTAAATCTTTTCCGTTCACATAAAATTTATTGATCGGCTCGCCCTGATAAAGCACCGAACCATCACCATTGACTTCAATACCCGGAATTTTCTTTAAAACATCGGCTAATGTGCGGTCGGCTTTACTTTCAAACGCCTTCAGATCATAAGAAATGGTATCTCCTTTTTTGGTAATGAGTTTTGTCTTCAGTTTTACTTCCTTAATTTCTGTAGCATCAGATTCGAGGCTGAAATTCAGGTTTTGGGTTGTATTTTTAATGGATTTAAGCACAGGCTTTTGGTTGAAAGCCTTGATTTTTAGATCCACATTCGGTTCGGGTGAAGTAAAAGTAACTTTATATTCCCCTTTCGAATTTGAAATGGAGAAAGCCATAATCGCATCTTTCCCCTGCTCTTCAATGGTTACACTTGCGCTCGGAACGGGTTGACCATCGGAATCTGTAATTCTTCCGGACACAGTGGTTTGAGCAAAACCTATAACAGAAAATAAAAAAGTAAGGAAAAGCGAAGCGTAAAATTTCATGGATTTTTTTTTTGATTAGTGTACTTTACAATCAGATTGTTACATCCGAAGCAACGCTAAAAGTATGTTTCGGGTTTTGAGTGTGTTTCAGGATTAGATAAAAACAATCAAAATTTGCAGATTTGCGCATTCTTTTTTCCTAATTTTGCTCATTAATATTTACTTAATATGGGATTACATTTAACGCCTATTGATGTTATAGAGGATATTTCACAGGAAGAATTCCGCAAAAAATATTTAATTCCCCGCAAACCCGTTGTTATCCGGAATATGGCCAAAAACTGGCCGGCCTACCAGAAATGGACGATGGAATATATGAAGGAGACTGTTGGCGATGTGGAAGTTCCTCTCTATGATTCCTCAAAAGCTGATCCTGCAGCTCCAATCAACGCTTCTGCAGCGAAAATGAAATTTGGCGATTATATTGATCTGATCCGGCGCGAACCGACTGATTTAAGGATTTTCCTTTTCGATCCCATTAAATCTGCGCCCAAACTTCTGGACGATTATCTTTCGCCGAAAGAGCTGATGGGCGGTTTTCTGGATAAATATCCCAATATGTTCTTCGGCGGTAAAGGTTCGGTAACTTTCCTGCATTATGATATTGATATGGCGCATATTTTCCACACGCATTTCAACGGCAGAAAACATATTCTGCTTTTCGATTACAAATGGAAAGACCGGCTTTACAAAATTCCGTATGCGACTTATGCCCTTGAAGATTACGATATTTCAAACCCTGATTTTGAAAAATTCCCGGCTTTGGATGGTGTGGAAGGCATTGAGTGTTTCCTGGAGCACGGCGACACCCTTTTTATGCCGACCGGCTGGTGGCACTGGATGAAATATCTGGACGGAAGTTTTTCGATCTCACTCAGAGCCTGGGATAAATCATGGGCAGTGAAAGCGCATTCGCTTTGGAATTTAACCGTTCAGCGTAATTTTGATAATTTCATGAAAGCGAAATTCAGAAAAAGATACATGGACTGGAAAGAGAAGAAAGCCATCGAAAGAGCCAATTATGCCCTGAAAAAAGGATTACCAAGATAATTTTAAAAGATATTGTAAAGAAAAAACCCTTTCAACTTCAAATTTGAAAGGGTTTTTAATTTCGAAATCGTTTAGAGAATCCTATAAATTGGATATAGATTTACGCTGCCTTCATAATACTCGGAATGCCTGTAAATCCATTCCAGCTGGGCTTGTCCGTCTTTTGCAAAATCGGGTTTCGAAATTTTTTCGAACTCGAAAGCTGTTTTTAGAACCTGATCATTCCTGAGCAGTTCGGCCGCTGTATCTTCAAAAACATAATCGGAAAAATACTCTTTCTGCCCCAAAATGGCATCAAAGAAATTCCAGTTAAAGAAGGAATCGGTCGCTTCCGGCTCCAGGGTTTCCAGCAGATATTTTACACCTGGCTGTTTCGTTGAAACCAACAGATCGCCTTTTCTGAAGTTTACGTTTTTAAATTCAGATTTGGTTTTGGTGTCGTAATGCAGATAATGTCCTTCGTACGGGTTTTTTACGGTTTTGTAATCTGTGATCCTGTAAACTTCAACACTTATTGTAGAATCCTGAGCGATTTCCTTCATTTCGATATTGTTTCTTTTCAGGTATTCTATCACTTTATTTTCAGATTTTGGAATCACATAATAATTCGGAATCCTGATTTCTTTAGTTGGAACATAGTCACTAAAAAATTTAACTTTTCTTTTGAAAGGTTTACTTCTGTCATAAAAAAGTCTTGGCTTTCCGGACACTCCACTATTTTTTTTACCTGCTTCATAACCCTTAAAGTCAATAAGTTGAAACTTATTTCCGTTGAGTTTCCACTGGATCGGATATGCTGTTCCAGGCTTCAGACTGTTTAAGTTTTCCGCCATCAGTTTCTGAATTTCCCTTGTATTTTTTCGTGTGTAATTAATGGCACTCACCATATATTCATAAGTGGCGCGAACCCTGTCCGGATAGGGCTTCAGCATATGGGTTTCGGCAACAGTTCCCAAAGTGTTGAAAAGCGTGGTATAACCAGTTGCGTAACGAGGTGAATCCATAAAAGCCGGAAAGCCTTCATCCGGAGAATCGCCATGAATATTGACGTACGGAATTGTAAGAATTCCCTTTTTTTCGATATTTTCCAGAATTTCAGGCTGCATTTTTTCATTGAAGTAGTTGCCTAGTTTATTGCCTAAACGTTCCTTGTTGGTAGAAATATAGGTGAAAAGATATTGGTAATCTGCTGCGTTACTCACATGATTGTCGATGAAAAAGATTGGCTTAAAATGCTGGAAAATCAGCTGAAAGGTCTTGGCATTTTCGGTATCATTTTTTATAAAATCGCGGTTCAGGTCATAGTTTCTGGCATTTCCGCGGAAGCCGTATTCTTCCGGTCCGTTTTGGTTGGCGCGGCTGTATTTTCCTCTTCGCAACATTCCGGAAATATTATAGGATTGGATTGCGGCGATTTTAAGGTTTTTAGCAGAAACTTTTCCGGTGGCCAGATCGCGCATCAGCATCATTGTGGCGTCAATTCCATCGGGTTCTCCGGGATGAATTCCGTTGTTGATAAGGATTACTGGTGTATTTTTATTTTTAGAATCATCAAAAACCACTACTTTTATCGGTTCGCCGTTATCATCTTTCCCGAAATTCTGTACGGTTATACTTTCGAAATTTTGATCGAGATTCTCATAATATTTCACCATTTCTTCATAAGTGG
>NZ_DAMBHK010000022.1:0-19150 GCF_032060305.1 Kaistella sp.
GCCAAACTTTCAACCGTTTCATCAGGTGAAATTTCAAATGATTTTTGAAGGATAATTTTTCCTTCATCAATTCCCGATGTCACAAAATGTACTGTTGCACCGCTTTCTTTTTCTCCGGTTTTTAAAACTGCTTCGTGAACATGATGCCCCCACATTCCCTTTCCGCCAAATTTAGGCAGCAATGCCGGATGAATATTGATAATTTTTCCTGAAAAACGCTCGCAGAACTCTTTACTTAAAATGGATAAAAATCCTGCAAGAACAATAAGATCGGTATTTTCGGGAAGTATGTCGGACAGTTTTTCCGAGAAATCTTTTCCTCTTTTTATCACAATATTTTTAATCCCGTGTTTTTCTGCGCGCTGCAGTGCAAAACATTCACGGTCTGCAACCACCATCGTGATTTCAGCGTTTGGAATTTCCCCGTTTTCAGTGCAGTTGATGATTCTCTGCAGATTGGTTCCGCCGCCCGAAACCAAAACAACCATATTTTTCATGGAGATGCTGCAGTTATTAATTCAATACTATTTTTTCTGTACCTTCAGTAATTTCACCGATTATATAGGCGTCATCCAGAAGATCCAGCACTTTTTCTGCGTGTTTTTCGTTCACAACGATTACCATTCCCACTCCCATATTGAACGTTCCGAACATTTCCATTCTGTCAATATTTCCTCTTTTCTCCAGCTCCAGCATTACGCTTGGAATTTTAATTTTAGCAGTATCAATTGTTGCACGGAGGCCGTCGCCTAAAATTCTCGGCACATTTTCGATAAGACCGCCGCCGGTAATGTGTGCAATACCGGAAACTTCAATTTCTTCCAGTAATCTGTGAATAGGTTTATAGTACAATCTTGTAGGGACAAGAAGTGTTTCGTAAAGCGGTTTACCTTCAAATTCCTCATTAAAATCAGGGAAAATTTTTCTCACCAAAGAAAATCCGTTGCTGTGGAAACCGGAACTGGGCAGTGCGATAATTTTATGTCCGTTTTTAATTTTCGAGCCGTCGATAATTTCATCTTTTTCGACGATACCGACACAGAATCCGGCAACATCGTAATCGCCAGGTTTGTACATTCCCGGCATTTCTGCTGTTTCACCGCCGATAAGTGCGCACTCATTGTCTTTGCAGGCGTTCACCATTCCCATTACGATTTCTGCCGCAATTTCGGAATCGAGTTTTCCACACGCTAAATAATCTAGGAAGAAAAGGGGTTTTGCGCCGTGACATAAGATATCGTTGGCACACATCGCAAAACAGTCTACCCCAATTGAATCGTATTTTTTTGAATCCAGGGCAACTTTCAGTTTGGTCCCAACACCGTCCGTACCGCTTACAAGCACAGGATTTTTGTAACCTGCAATCTGGTAAAACGCGCCGAAACTACCCAGGTTGTTCAGTACATTTTTGTTATGGGTTTCAGCAACTGCAGTTTTAATTTTATCAACTGTTTTGTAGCCTTCTTCTTTGTCTACTCCGGCGGATTTATAGGTATTGCTCATGATATAATTTAAGATAAGCGGTTTGAAGTTTAATGATAAAAAAAGCCGACAATCATTCAGACGTCGGCTCATAATTAATTTATTTCGGCGAAGATTTCACTTCCAGAACTTGGAATTTTTCTTTTGGGGAATGTAATCTCTGCGGTTTCAAAGTGTAAAAATTTTGTTCTGCGAAAATAAGATTTTAAAATGAATTTAAAAAATCATTGGTGAAAAAAAGCAGATTTTGACTATAGTAAAAGCGTATATATTGATTCAAATGGTTATTTTTGTCTGAACTTAAAACAAAAATATGGCTTCAGGTTTTTTTGCAATTCTGGATGATATTGCAGCTTTGATGGATGATGTAGCAGTAACATCTAAAATTGCGACCAAACAGACCGCAGGAATTTTGGGCGATGACCTGGCAGTGAATGCCGAAAAGGCGACCGGATTTCTTTCTTCAAGAGAAATTCCCGTGCTTTTAAAAATCATGAAGGGCTCGTTTATCAACAAACTGATTATTGTGCCCATTGCTTTTTTACTTCAGGTTGTGTATCCCCCCGCAATAAAGTTTATTTTAATTTTGGGCGGCCTGTATCTGGCGTATGAGGGTGTGGAAAAAATTATTGAATATCTCTTCCACCGCCAGAAAAAAGGGCAGGAAGTCATAAAAGAAGTGGAAGAACCTTCAATGGATGGCGAAAAAGCTGAAGCTGCAAAAGTAAAATCTGCCATTACCACCGATTTTATTCTATCGATCGAGATTGTAATTATTGCTCTGGGAACAGTTCTGGATAAGAGTCTCCTGATACAGATCATCACGGTTTCAATTGTCTCGATCATTGCAACGGTAGGCGTTTATGGAATTGTGGCGCTTATTGTAAGGATGGATGATGCGGGTTATAAACTCATCAGGAGATCAAATGAAAAAGGATTTTTTAACAGTCTGGGCGAAATTCTGGTGAAGGCGTTACCCATTGTTATTAAAATCCTAGGCGTTGTGGGAACGATTGCGTTAATCCTTGTATCGGGTGGAATTTTCGACCATAATATCGATACGCTGCATCACTTTTTACCGAAGGTTCCTGAGATGGCCAAACAGTTTCTTTATGGAATGGTTGCCGGCTTAATTATGGTTCCACTTGTGTTGGGTGGCAAAAAAGTGTATGCCATGGTGAAGAAATAATCTTCTTTGAATTATAATAAAAGAGCAGCCTTGATGACTGCTCTTTTTTTGTGATGAATGTGTAAGGCTGTATTTATGAAAAATGTGCTTTCACGGCTTCTAATTTTTCATGGAATTCTGCTTTTTTCTCTTCATCAGTAATTCCTTGGCCTTCTTCAAAGCGTTCTTTAAAATTAGGCAGCGAAAAATAAGCAATCACATTAGCTCCACTGAAAGGAGCACGTTTCAGGAACACTTCTATGACATTTTTTCCGCCACCGTTACCTGGAGCTGTTGCCATCAGGAAGATGGGTTTATCACCGAAATGTTTGCGGTCTTTGATTCTGGAAACCCAATCGGAGACATTTTTAAAAGCCGCAGAATAGACAGAATTATGTTCCGCAAGAGACATCAAAATAAGATCACTGCTGTCGATTTTCGATGCAAAATCTTTTGCCAGCTGCGGAATTCCGTTTTCCAGTTCTCTTTCATGCTTGTAAATCGGCATTTCAAAATCGTTAAGATCCAGAATTTCGACATTATCATCGGGGAAGAATGAAGCGGCAAAAGTCACGAGTTTTTTATTGATAGATACTTCGGAATTGCTTCCGGCAAAAGCTAATATTTTCATAATTTATTGTTGATTTTAATAAAGGTTATCAATTATAATTCCATTGGAACTTCCATTAGTAAGATTTCGGAATCTTCCAAAGCTTCAAGTGTAAATTTATCCGTTTCCCAGATTCCAAAACCGTCTCTTGTTCCTAAAATCTGATTGCCGATTTTCGCTGAACCTTTCAGCACGAACACATAAACACCGTTTCCTGGCTGGTGCATTTTGTACTCTTTGGCATTTCCTTTTTCAAACTTCGCCAGATTAAACCAGGCATTCTGATGAATCCAAACACCTTCGTCATCGGGATTTGGAGAAAGAATCTGCTGAAAATCGTTGATTTTTTCGTTTTCTTTGATGCTGATCTGGTCATATCGCGGGCTAACATTCATCTTGTTTGGAATTATCCAAATCTGCAGAAATTTTACAAGCTCATCTTTGTTTTTGTTGTATTCGCTGTGCATTATACCGGTTCCGGCGCTCATGACCTGAATTTCTCCTTTTCTGATCACCGCAGAAGTTCCCATGGAATCTTTATGTTCAAGATCGCCTTCCAGCGGAATCGAAATAATTTCCATATCGCGGTGAGGATGCGTTCCGAAACCCATTCCGGAAGCGACCTGATCGTCATTCAAAACCCGTAAAACCCCGAAATTCATTCTTTCCGGATTATAGTAATTGGCGAAACTGAAGGTATGATGGGATTTCAACCAGCCATGATCGGCGAAACCTCTGGTGTCTGCTTTATGATAAACTGTTTTCATTTTAATATTTTTATTGGTTTGTTGATGCAAAAATAGAACAACTGAACGGCTGAAATATTGATATAAGATAAGTTATTAACTTTGATAAAAACCGGATATGAAAATCACAGAAAAAAGAAGTTATGAAAACCCTGCAAAAGATGATGGCTTTCGGATTTTAGCAGACCGGTTGTGGCCGAGGGGAATGAGCAAAGAAAAAGCCGCAATCAACTGGTGGGCAAGAGACATTGCTCCTTCTACCCAACTCCGGAAATTGTATCACGGAAAAGAGATTGATTTTAAGAAATTCAGTAAAAAGTATTTGAAAGAGCTTTCGGAAAATCCTGAAACCGAAACGTTTTTAAAGGAAATTAAAAAACACAAAACCGTTACGCTACTTACATCTGTAAAAGAAATTGACGAGAGTGAACTTCCGGCGCTGAAAAATTTTATTGAACAGCGTCTGAATTTAAAATAAAAATTCCGTCAAATTAAATATGACGGAATTCTATTTTAAATTTAGAAATCTGAATTAAAAATGCACCTGCTGGATTTCTTCTTCCAGTTCTTTATCTGAATCTTTGCCTTCACCTTTAATTAAAAACATGGTTACGGCTGCAGCAATTACCAGACAAAACCCGCCTACCACAATATAATCGATGGACATGTTGCCGAAAAGATTTTTAACGATAGGCCCGCCGAATATGCCGTTGAAAATCTGAGGAATTACAATGAAAAAGTTGAAAATCCCCATATAAACGCCCATTTTTCTCTGCGGAATGGCATCGATGAGCATTGCATAAGGCATTGCCAGAATACTGGCCCAGGCAAATCCCAGCCCGATCATGGAAATCCAAAGCATACCGGTATCTTTAATAAAAAACATGGATATTAAGCCCAAACCTCCCGAGAGTAAAGCTAATGCATGGGTCTGTTTCTTTCCGATGGCTTTTGCAATAGGCGTTAATAAAAATGCAAACGGAATCGCAAATAAGTTATAAAGCCCAAACAAATGTCCGGTTAAATCGCCTGCTTTATTAAATTCCGCAGACTGCGTATCTTCGGGAGAAAGTCCGAAATGATGGGTAGCCAGAGCACTGGTGGTAAATACCCACATGGTAAACAAAGCAAACCAGGAGAAAAACTGCACGGCACCCAATTTTTTCATCAGTGGTGGGATGTTCGCAAAATCCTTAAACATATCCGAAAACTTGGAACGGTGTTCCGTACCTTCTTCCCGGCCCTCGAACTCAGCAAATTCCTTTGGTGAGTATTCTCTCGTCGTAAAAATGGTGTATAAAATAGAGGCAATTAAAACAGCTGCACCTATATAAAAGGCATAGATTACATTATTGGCTACATAACCTTCAGCCGCTACATTAGAAACGCCCATCTTGGTGAGCCAGTTCGGCATTTCGGAACCGATGACTGCGCCGATACCTATTAAAATCGTCTGGATAGAGAAACCCAGCGTTCCCTGATGTTTCGGAAGCATATCTCCTACCAGAGCACGGAAAGGTTCCATGGCAATATTCACGGAAAAATCCATCATGGCAAGGAAGATTACGGCCAACAGCAATACATTGGCTGCGATGAGATGGGTTACAGAAGCCGCGTTTGGTAAAAGAACCAAACCGATGGCGCACAAAACCGCACCGATAAGGAAATAGGGTTTTCTTCTTCCGAGCGGGCTCCAGGTATTATCGCCCATATGGCCGATAATGGGCTGAACGATTAAGCCGGTAATGGGTGCTACGAGCCAGAACCAGGAAAGTTGGTGCACATCAGCGCCGAGGTTGGCGAGAATTCTGCTCGCGTTTCCGTTCTGCAGGCCAAATGCCATTTGGATGCCGAGAAACCCCATACTCATATTGATAATCTGAGCGATACTGAGGTTGGGTTTTATTTTTTTAGCCATAACTTAATGAATAGGAATATTTAATTTTTCTTTAATTCTGAAATTAATGCGTCCTCGATTGGCGTTTTTATTTTCACTACCTCATCGATGACCTCATTAGGAACTGTGGTGGATAAAACATACTGCCGGATTTTCCATTTGCCACCAATTTTTTCCAGGACGCCGGAACCGCGGCAGATTTTCATCTGGGTATCCAAAACCTCATCAAACCATGCATAAGTTCCGTCTTTGCTGAAAGTGATGCTTCTTTTCAGGGAAGTAAAATTCCAGGCTTTGCCTTTGTCGAAAAAAGGTTTTGCCCAAGCCATAAATTCTTTTTTGTTCCAGACTTCGGTGGCGTCGGTACCGATGAACGTGGATTCTTCCGCAAACAGATCGAAATAATTTTTGTAATCGGCGGTTGCAGCGAAAGTATTGAGATCGTCGAGAACTTTGCTGATGTTTTTCTTCTGCACATTTTCGTAAAAGCCTTTATTTTGGGCTGAAAGCGTTAGTGAAAAAGTAAAAAACAGCATTAGGACTGCGATAAAATTTAGTTTTTTCATAATCATGGTTTATAAACTTACAGCGGCGTAAGATTATTTCAATTCTAAAATTAAAGAAGATTTTCCTGAAACCGTCAATTTATTTTTTGAATTTACCACAAAATCTTTTCCGGAGATGATATCCTTTCCTGCAGAAACTCCATCTAAAGACTCGGTGAAGCGGTTCAGATCAAGAGTCTGTTCTTTTTGGTTATTGTTAATCACGACCATAACTTTCTCCTTTTCGTTGTAACGGAAATAGACATATACCTTTTCTTTCGGCATATAATGTTTTGTTTTTCCGGTGTGGATCACGTCTTTTCCTTTTCGCCAGTTCAGCATCTTTTGGGTAAAATCATGAAAATCTTTCTGCTCTGCCGTGCGCGTCTGAGGATTGAAGGCATTTTGTGGATCACCTTTCCAGCCGCCGGGGAAATCTCTTCGGATATCGGCATCGCCTTTTGATTTTTCGCCACGCATTCCGATTTCGGAGCCGTAATAAATCTGCGGAATTCCTCGAACGGTTGAAATCAAAGTTAAAGCCATTTTGTAGTAACGCGAATCGCCTTTAAAGATTTCGTTGAATCTTTCCGTATCGTGGTTTTCAAAGAATACTAGGATGTTGTTGATGTCCGGATACAGAAAATCGTTTCCGAAGGAATTGTAAATTTTAATCATTCCCTTGTCCCAGCTGTCTTCTTCTTTCAGTGCTGAAGGCAGATCGGTATAAAGTGTAAAATCCATAACGGAAGGAAGATTCGAGTTGTAACCATCGATCTCACCGATTTTTGAATCTTTCTGCCAGTAGGAAACATGCGCAGGATTATACATCCAGGCTTCTCCCACAATATTGAATTTCGGATATTCGTCGGTAATCGCTTTGGCCCATTTTGCCATGGCCACTTTATCGTTGTAAGGATAGGTATCCACGCGCAGCCCGCCAAGTTCGGCATATTCAATCCACCAAATGGCGTTTTGGGTTAAATATTTCAGAACCAAAGGATTGCTTTGATTTAAATCAGGCATTGTGGTATCAAACCAACCGTTGAGCGCTTCTTTTTTATCGGTATCTGCCACGTTGGTATCAAACTGCGAAGTGGTTCGGTAATTGGATCGCTTGAAACCATATTTTCCTTCACCGTCCGGGAACTGATGAATCCAGTCTTTGGTCGGTAAATCCTGAATGAGCCAGTGCGAAATTCCCCAGTGGTTGGTCACATAATCCTGAATAAGCATCATGCCGCGTTTCTGGAGTTCGCGCGAAAGTTCAAGATATTCTTCGTTGGTACCGTAGCGTCCGTCGATTTTGTATAAATCGGTTTGGGCGTACCCGTGATAAGAAGTCTGCTTCTCATTGTCTTCGTTTGCCGGAGTAAGCCAAAGTGCCGTTGCGCCGAGATTTTTCAGATAATCCAGATTGTTGATGATTCCCCGCAAATCGCCGCCGTGTCTTCCGTTTGGTGCATCGCGGTTGAGTTTATCGGTGAGGTTTTTCTGTGAATCGTTAGAAGGGTCACCGTTTGCAAACCGGTCTGGCATGATGAGATACATTACATCTTTCGAGGTGAATGAATTTCGGTCAGCGGAACCAGGCTTTCTGTTTTTAAGTTCGTAATTGTAAGAATATCTTACTTTATTCTTTTCTTTAAGATGAATTTTAAAGGAAGAAGTATTGATTTCGTTGGTATTTACGGTAATAAAAACATAATTGGGATTTTCGGTTTTTGTGAGATTTATGACCTGAACATTGTCGGATAATTCTACAGAATATTTTGAAATATCTTTCCCGTAAACTAAAATCTGAAGTTCCGGGTTTTTCATTCCTTTCCACCAGAAGGCGGGCTCCACTTTCTGGATTTGGGCAGATGAGAAAGAAAAAACGAGGATAAAAAATACTGAAATATAGTTCTTCATTTTAAATTTTGGCTAAAGCCTTTGGTTTAGTTCTTAAAAAAACGGGCTGAAGCCCGTTTCTAATGATTTATTTTACCGGTTTCACAGAAATGGCGTATCCACCGCTTCTTGCAAGCTTCATCGGTAGTTTCGATGAACTGGTTACGGTTTTTTTATAGATTTTGTAGGATTGCGGATTGTTGATATAATCAGCATTGTCGCCATCGGCATATACGGTGGCTTCGTACTTTTTACCTTTCGGTAGGAAAGAAAAATCTACAGTGTAGTTTCTTGCATTTTCGTCGGTAATTCCGCCGATATACCACTCGTCTTTGCCTTTTGCTTTTCTTGCAGTGTGGATATAATCTCCGGGTTCTGCCGAAAGGATTTTAGTATCATCCCAATCTACCGCAACGTCTTTGATGAACTGGAATGCATCCATATGCCGGGCGTAATTTTCGGGTAAATCTGCCGCCATCTGGAGCGGAGAATACATTACAACATATAGTGCAAGCTGCTTCACAAGCGTGGTTTTTACAAATCTTTTATCTCCGGGGAAATAATAATCCAGTTTAGTCTGGAAGATTCCCGGGGTATAATCCATCGGGCCGCCCATAAATCTGGTAAACGGAAGAATGGTCTGGTGATCGGGATTATTTCCGCCAAATGCTTCGAATTCTGTTCCACGTGCGGCTTCAGCGGCGATCCAGTTTGGATAGGTTCTGCTTAAACCTGTCGGACGAACAGATTCGTGCGAGTTGACCATGATTTTGTATTCGTTGGCCTTCTCTGCGATTCTTAAGTAATGGTTAATCGTCCACTGTGAGTAATGATGCTCGCCACGCGGAATGATATTTCCGACATAACCGGTTTTCACAGAGGGGTAATCGTATTTGTTCATCAGCTGGAAAGCTTTGTCGGCCCATCTTTCGTAGTTGGTGGCCGAGCCGGAAGTTTCGTGGTGCATCATGAGTTTCATCCCTTTGGAATGGGCATAATCGTTCAGCATTTTGATATCGAAATCCGGATAAGGCGTAATGAAATCGAAAACAAATTCTTTGCTGTGACCGAACCAGTCTTCCCAACCTGCATTCCAGCCTTCAATAAGAAGCGCATCAAAACCGTGAGCAGAAGCGAAATCAATGTATTCTTTAACTTTGGTATTGTTCGCCGCGTGTTTTCCGTTCGGGGTAAGTTTAGAAAAATCGGTTTTTCCGATGTGAACATTGTTGGCGGTAGAATACGACCAGTTCGATTTACCGATGATCATTTCCCACCAAACGCCCATGTATTTTGTGGGTTTGATGTACGAAGTATCCTTATATTCCGTAGGTTCGTTCAGGTTGAAAATCATTTTCGAAGCCAGAACTTCTTCCGCTTTTGGCGAAACAATGATGGTTCTCCACGGGGAAACCGCCGGGGTCTGAATATACCCTTTCGCACCCTGCGCGTCAGGAGTTAAATGTGTTTTAAATTTGAAATTCGCAGCATCAAGTTCCAGATTGGAAGCCGGATAATTAATCACAGCAGCCTCAGAAATATTCACATACAGCTGGTCTTTTCCTTCTTTTTTGAGCATTAAAGGCGTTTGAACCGCATTTTTAATTAAAGACTGTGATGCATTTCCGTCGTAGGAAGTTGGCCATTTTGCAGGAACTTCCGAAAGATTCGAGGTTTGAGTCTGATATTCCTGCGAATCGTAATCTCCGGCAAGCCACCAGGCTTTCATATCGGTTGGAAGATCGATTTCGGAATCTTCTTCTCTGATGATAAAATAATTAAGGTTTTTCTGCTCGGGGAACTCATATCTAAAACCTAAACCATCATTAAACAACCTGAATTTCACAATAATATGTCTGTCGTTTGCATCCTGATTTAAAGTTACAGCCAGTTCGTTATAATGGTTGATGTAGGATTTTTTCTCGCCCATAATCGGATCCCAGGTTTCATTTTTGGAATCAAATTTTTCAGCGGTTTTGGTAAATCCGCTGTCGAGATTTTTACCTTTCTGGTCTTTGTTTTCTATTTCCGAGGCAAACTGAATGTCGCCGTCTCTCAACAGTCTTAATCCTAATTTTGAATCTTCAACCACGGTTTTCCCCTGATATTTAAGATTGTAATAAGGCACTCCGCTTTTGAGTTGAAAATTCATTTCAAATTTTCCGTCGGGAGATTTTAAAGACTGTGCGTTAAGTGCGAAACTTCCCATCAGCAGGAAAAGCGCAGATATTTTTATATTTTTCATACAATAATTTTCGAATCAATAAATTTAGAAAAAATGTGAGTAATAACCAACTTTTTGAGCAATCAATTGCGCCTTTTAAAAACAAAAAACTGCTGCCGAAAAGCAACAGTTTTTTTAAAAATTCCGGGGAATTAAATTTATTGAGGGGTAACTTTATAAATTCCCAGTTTTATGTTAGCGGTAATCACATAGGTATTTCCACCTCCATTGTATTGGATGTTGTTATTGTCACCATTCGGTCCTAAGAAACCAGAGTTTCCACCAGTATGGATATTTCCCCACTCCATCCCAGACCAGTCCTGCTGACCAAGGAATTTGAATTCAGCACCATCCGGAATTACAATTGTGTGCTCAAAAACACCATCGCCAACCTGAGTCATTTCGATCGCTGCACTGGCATTCCATCCCTGAATTGAACCTACCAAATAAACATTGGTTGGCAAAGTAGGTACTGATGATGGCGTAACAGTGATGTCTCTTGAGTTTTGATTGATGGTAATTTTATACATTCCTGAGTTACCGATAAACTTCATGTTTTCGTTTCCTGAAGGTTCCAAATTAGTTGACCAAGTATTAAAATACTTATAAGAATCGTTAATTCCTGAAGCGTTTAAACTGTAGTTAGTTGGACCCCAGTCCTGCTGACCCAAAAATCTGAATTCTCCGTCCTGTTCAAGGTAGGTATAAATTTCAGAAACTTCTTCAGTTTGTTTCAACAACTGTGCTCCAGAAGCATTCCAGCCCACTGCTGTACCACCTCCTACAAGATAGAAATCTACAAACGCTGGTTGATAAGGTGCAACTTTAAAGGTAACAACATCTGAAGTTTTTGTAATAGTACCACCCGTTGAAGTAGTAGTTGCAGTAACGCGAATATCAACAGAAGATGCTACATTCACAGGAAGTCCTGCTTTGATTGCGATATCATTCAAGGTATAATTAGTAACAGCTAACTGAGTTTCATCGGTAGTAGTTCCTAATAATTGGAAGTTTGATGATCCTGCAGCCGCAAGTTCTACTTTGTATTCAACAGCAACTCCGTAAGAATAATCTGACCATAGAATGGTTGTAGCAGTTGCTAATGGAGCTTCAGCATTCAAAGTAACCAATTGACCTGCAGTAGGATTTTTGATTACCGGTTTTTCAGATGGATAAGGAGTTACCATAAAACTAATGGCATTCGATACTTCAGCGCCAGTCTCCACTCTTATATAAGCATTTTGCGAAGAATAAGGAGAAAGACCAGCTTGCAACATTGCAGTATTCAGTTCACCGATGGTCGTAGTGAAGGTATTGGAAGTGGAAGTACCCAATTCTACTTTCGTTGCGAAATCTTCAGTATTGGAAATAACAACAGAATAAGTACCTCCAGTAGTTTTAGAGTTGTCCCATCTTAATACGAAAGGGTTATTTTCCATTGTAGGATACAAAACTGCAGCTCCCAAAGTGGTATTATACAAGGTAAATGACGGTTCCGGAGTTATCCAGTCTCTATCTGCACTTCGGTCGCAGGAGGTGAAAACAAAAGCTGACACCAATGCTACTAATAAATATTTAAATATATTTTTCATAAAATTTTTATTAAAAATTATAGGAATCAACATTACTCCACCGGAATAATGGTGTAAGCTCCTGTTGCATCATTGAAATACACATCATAAGTCCATTCAGCTCCTAAAGGAATATTATCTCCTCCCTGTACTGCAGTTCCGAAGAATGCAGCGTTAGTTCCCCAACTTACATCCCACGCATTATTAGCTCTGAACTTAAATTCACCTTCTTTAAGAAATACCGAGTGTATAGACCAAACATGTGGATCAAAAGTTGACTGTGTTAATTGGGTATCGGTATCCCAATTTCCATTTACATTTCCGATAATCGAAACATTAGCGTAAGTGGTAGTAGAAACAGTAGCTGGCTCAAATGTGTACGTAAGATCTGCAGTATTCACAGTAAGTTTGTAGTAACCATCAGCAGCAACCGGGATATTTCCGGAACCGCCGTCAGTACTCAACATTCCTGCTGCTGCACCTAAACCGAATTGTGCATCCCAAGATCCTTTAACTTTAATCATTTTGAAACCTCCCTGTTTGAAGAATCCGGTGAAAGTATATTGATTATCCTCAGCAGTTTTCAGTAGAGGCAATAGATTTTTGTTATCCGCATTGTTATCCCAAGCTGCTGCTGTAGCATCACCGACCAGATAAAGATCTACAAAATTGTAAATTGGTGCTGCTAAATACGGAGTAATCATCAAACTGGTAACATTAGAAATTTGCTCATAATCATTAACACCAATAAAAGAGACAACTCTGAAGTACATTTTCTGTGCAACGCCCGGTACGAAACCGATTTTCTTTGCAGCATTATTCATCTGTACGTTCGAAAAAGAAAGATGAGTAACGGATTGAGTGGTAGAACCTACGACTTCTTTGGTTTCAAAACCTTCCGTTGCACTAATTTCTACACTGTATTTGGTTTCTACAGGCACGTTGAATTTAGCTGGATCCCAGCTTACGGTGATCGCCGGATTAGATGGGAAATTAGGATCCAAAACCAGATTTTGCGTTGAAAGATCCATCACAATTGGGGCAGATTCTGGCTCTATGGTAATCAATTCTCTGTCTTCGCAAGAACTAAGCCCAAGAATTACGGTTGCCGCAAGTATAAAATTTTTAAAGATATTATTTTTCATTTCTTGTAAATTAAATAATTAGTAGCCAGGATTTTGTACAAGATTCGGGTTTACTACCAAATCGTTCGTTGGAATTGGGAATAAATTTCTGTATTCTCCTACAGCGATTCCATCTTTTACATTTCCTTTCCAAGGCCATAAATAATCAGATGAAGTAAATTTACCAAATCGAATAAGGTCGGTTCTTCTGGTCATTTCCCAAGACAATTCTCTGGAACGCTCATCAAGAATAAAATCTAAATTAAGAACAGACACCGCAGAAGCACTTGCTCGGGTTCGCAAGGCATTTACATATCCAAGTGCTGTAGCCATATTTCCGCCACCGCCTCTTAGAACTGCTTCAGCATACATCAAATACACATCTGCTAAACGGTAAACTGGCAAATCTGTTTCAACCCAGTTATCGTGAATTCCTGGTGTACCATCGCTCTTAAGGTTTTTATATTTAATGAAAGCATAACCGTCATTAAAGTTTCCTAAATCATTGATTTCTAAAGTCTGTCCATCAGTATAGAAACGACCTCTTTTATCACTACTTTCAAATTTCTGAACGAAAGCTTTAGTGGTTCTTAAACCTCCCCATCCACCATTCACGCCGAAATCTGCGGCTACCATATCCCCTCCGATTGCAGCATGCACAAGGAAAGTGGTTCCACCATTGGTTTGGGTTTTGGCGCCATCATAAACAATAGAGAAAATATTCTCTGGGTTGTTCACGTGGTTATCCGCCAGGAATAAGCTTTCGTAGCTTATGTTCTTCGGCATTGTATCATTCGGATCTGGGGTAGATTCATTTGGAACTTGTACGATAGTTTGCTTCAAGCTATATCCTGCAGAAATTACTTTCTCAGTATAAGTGATTACATCAGCATATCTTTCTGTTCCGCTGTACACTTTTGCGTTTAGATATAATCTTGCCAACAAAGACCATGCAGCAGCTTTATCCGCTCTTCCGTATTCGTTGGTTTTTGGATCTTTCAATCCCGCCTCCGCTTCTTTCAACTGATTTTCAACATACGTAAAAAGTTCAGCCCTTTTCATTTGTTGCGGCACGCTACCAAAGGTAGTTTCATCTACGAAAGGCACGTTTCCATAAAGATCCAACAAGTGATAATAAGCTTGTGCTCTAAGGAATTGAGCTTCAGCTCTCATCGCTTTCGCTTCATCAAGGTTTGCTCCTGAAATTCCGTTTTGGTTTAATTTCTCGTCGGTTGTGTTTTTAATAAACTCATTACAGAAGGCGATTTCGGTATATAAACGATAATACATTGCATTGCTGAATTCGTTTGACGGAGTCCAGATCATTTTGTGGAATTCGTGCAAAGAACCATCATTCCAACCGATTACCGCTTCATCAGTTGTGATTACCTGAAGAGTATACAGCAAACGCATATAATTGGAAAATCCACCATCGATATCTGCAATATCTCCATTACCATCACCTCCGGATTGACCTCCAACAGCCAAACCTCCGTATAATTTTGCCAAAAGATTCTTATAATTTCCGAAATCTTTATACAAACTCGCTGCGGTAACTTCTGTAATTGGCTCTTGTCTTAAATCATTTACACATGAAGTTGCAGTAAGGGTAAGTCCTAAAAGTGCCGCAGCTATCGTATTTTTTGTTATTTTAAAATTTTTCATTTTCTTAAATTATTAAAATTGAAAGTTTAATCCTAATGAATATACTTTAGGTCTTTGATAGAATCCGTTATCGATATTTCCGAAAATTTCAGGATCTACACCTGAATAATCAGTGATTACGAAAACATTCTGAGCCATACCATATACTCGAAGGTTGCTTCCTTTATTGAAAATATCACCAAAATTATATCCCAAAGTAAGGTTGTCCATTCTTAGGAAAGAAGCATCTTCTACAAAGATATCGCTCCAATATTGTGGAGTTTTGAATCCATACTGAGCAGTAAGAGATGACAAGTTCATTAAAAAATCGTTGTTAGCAATACTTAGTACATTCGATTGTGATGCGAAGTTGTTATAAACATAGTTTCCTAAAACCGCTCTCAAAGAGGTTGAAAGATCCCAATTTTTGTAATTGATTTTGGTAGAGAATCCTAAAGTTGCATCTGGAGTTGTTGATTTATACAGATATTTATCGTTAGTATCAATCTTTCCATCTCCGTTTCTGTCAACATATACCCCATCCAATGGTTTCCCACTATTGTCATAAACTTGCTGATACAACCAGAAACTGAATGGCGTATTTCCTACCACATGTGCCTGTACTGTATTTCCAGTACCTCCGGAAATACCACCTTGCTGGATGACGTAATTTGGTGCTACATCATCAAAATGAGTAATAGTTGGTTTGTAATGAGATGCATTAACGCTAAATTCCCAGGTGAAGTTTTCTTTTTTCACAGGAATTACATTGATAAGGAATTCAATACCATCCGTTTCCATTTTCCCGATATTTTTAATGTTGGTATTACTGAATTCTCCGGCAGGCACTTGTACTCTTGCTTGCAGATCAGAAGTTTTCTTTTTAAACCAATCGATAGAACCGGTAATTCTGTTATTCCAGAATCCGTAATCCAATCCCGCATTCACGGTTGCTGTAGTTTCCCATGTCAAATTTGGGTTATACTGCGTCGGACGATACATTAAATAGAACTGATCACCGAAACCGTATTGTGCAGTTGCCTCAGATACATTATAAGATGCAAAGGAGTTATAATAACTTCCAACTTCCTGTTGTCCAGTTTCTCCCCAACCTCCTCTTAGTTTCAAATCGGAAACTGCATTCACGTCTTTTAGGAAGTTTTCGCTCTTAATTTTCCATGCTCCGGAAAAAGACATAAAGGTTCCCCAGTTATTTTTTAAATCAGTACCGTTGTAGAATCTTGATGACGCATCTCTTCTCACAGAACCTGTTAAGATATATTTGTCTGCAATAGTGAAAATACCTCTACCATAGAAACCTAACAGTACCAAATTTCCTTCATAATCTCTCGAAGGTGCAGAAGCATCATACGATGGATCACCGTTGTAAGTGAAAGCTCCCGGCACTTTATCATTGAATTTCTGATAAGAATAACCCGCCATCAAGTCCAGTTTGGTATTGATCGCAGAAATTTCTTTCACATAATTCAAGTACGTTTCTAATAATTTATTGGTTTTTTCCTGAGTATAATCTCTACGTGTTCCAAGGTTAAAGAAAGTGCTTCTGTATCCTGCATATTCAGTTACTGCACCTGTACCATTTTGATGATCATATCCCAAGTTGATATTCCAGTGTAAATCTGGTAAAAAGTGGAATTTATAATCCAATTGCAAACCAGCAATCCCTCTGAATACAGTTGAAACATCTCTTCTAGCTTCCAATGAAGCAATTGGGTTACTTGTAGCGTTTACGTTAAGAGCTCCGTTTGGCAAGAACCATTCCCAATAGTTTCCTACCTGATCTCCTTGCGCTGAATAATCACGAACAGATTGGGTTGGATCCATTAGTTGTGCAGCTCCAATAACTCCCGCATTGAATCGGTTTTCTGTCATTGATCCTTTGAAGGATGCTGTAACGGATAAATGATTATCAAAGAATTTCGGAGTCAAATTTAATCCTACTGAAGTTCTTCTAAATTCGTTGGTTTTCACCAAACCATTTTGCTCCGTATATCCTAATGACAGGCGATAAGGCAA
Organism: Kaistella sp.; assembly: GCF_032060305.1. Classification (NCBI taxonomy): domain Bacteria; kingdom Pseudomonadati; phylum Bacteroidota; class Flavobacteriia; order Flavobacteriales; family Weeksellaceae; genus Kaistella; species Kaistella sp. The sequence goes on from NZ_DAMBHK010000022.1 coordinate 16,942, forward strand.
TTTTTTAATACCACCAGCTAAGGATACGTTATTATCGGTTCCCCAAGCAGTTTGGTAAATTTCATCTTGCCAATTAGTGTCGGACGTACCTAGCATATCGATGTACTTTTGCTGGGTAGCATTTTCCAATACATATTGTCTGAATTCATCAGCGGTCAATACATCCTGATTTCCCATTTTAGTAGAAACCGATGCCGATGTAGAAAAATTAACTTTCAGTCTTCCTGCAGAACCTTTTTTTGTAGTGATCAAAATAACCCCATTCGAAGCTCTGTTTCCGTAAATTGCTGCTGCAGAAGCATCTTTCAAAACACTGAAAGACTCAATGTCATTCGGGTTAATCAAAGCCAATGCGTTTGAGGCTCCGGAAACACCGCCGAAATCCATCGGTAAACCATCTACAACGATTAAAGGATCGTTGCTCGCCGTAAGCGAAGCTCCTCCCCTGATTCTAATTGTAGAACCTGCACCCGGATTACCTCCGTTTCCTGTAATGGTAACACCCGGTGCTTTCCCTTGTATTAACTGGTCTGCAGAGGTAGCTCCCGCGTTGAAGTCTTTGGACGAAATAGAAGCAATAGATCCGGTAAGGTCAGTTTTCTTCTGCTTTCCATATCCAATTAATACAACCTGCTCGATATCGGCAGTTTTAACCGAATCCGTAGTTTGTGCGTGTAACATTGTGCCCGCCAATAAAAAAGCCGGCGCAATTTTCAAAACTTTAGTATAGTTTCTCACAAAAATAAAATTTAAGGATTAATATTCAATACATCTCTTCTCCATTGAAGAAGCACTGCAATTTAAACAAAATTTCAATTATTATTAAAATTATCATAAAATAGTTAATTATATGTGAGATTTATCATATATTAACAGATCACACTTTTATTAAACAGTTGATTCATTGTGATTTAACAGTTCTATTGTCTCACTAATGAGACTTTGAACTTTAACAGAAAGTTAAACATGTGTTTATCTAATACCTTCACCACTTTTCCGATTATGCAATCAGGCACCAATATTTTCAATTAAAGTGGATATCGCGTATCTTTGCACAAATTATTAGAAGAATATGTCAGAGAGAAAGATGATTACAGCGGCTTTGCCTTACGCAAACGGCCCAGTACATATTGGCCACCTGGCCGGAGTTTATATTCCTGCCGATGTTTACGCCAGATTTCAGAGAAGACTCGAAAAAGAGGTCGCTTTTATCTGCGGATCCGATGAACACGGCATTCCGATCACAATCCGCGCAAAAAAAGAGGGAGTAACGCCGCAGGATATTGTAGACAAATACCACGAAATCATTAAAAAATCTTTCAGTGATCTCGGAATCTCCTTCGACGAATACTCCAGAACAACTTCTAAAAAACATTACGAAGTAAGCCAGGATTTTTTCTCCACCCTATATAATAAGGGAAAATTCACAGAAGAAATTTCCGAACAGTATTTCGACGAACAGGCAAATGAATTTCTTGCAGACCGATATATCGTGGGAACCTGCCCGAATTGCGGCAACGACGGTGCGTACGGTGACCAGTGCGAAAAATGTGGCGCTACCCTTTCGCCCTCTGAACTTATCAACCCGAAATCGATGTTAAGCGGAAACATTCCAGTGCTAAAAGAAACAAAAAACTGGTACCTCCCATTAAATGAGTACGAAAACTTCCTGAACGAATGGATTATTGAAGGTCATAAAGACGACTGGAAAACCAACGTTTACGGACAGGTAAAATCCTGGTTAAACGATGGACTGAAACCTCGCGCAATGACCAGAGACCTCAATTGGGGCGTTCCCGTTCCATTGCCGGATGCTGATGGGAAAGTACTTTATGTTTGGTTTGATGCACCGATTGGATATATTTCTTTCACACAGGAATGGGCAGAAAAAAACGGCAAAAACTGGAAAGACTATTGGCAGAATGAAAATTCCGACCTTGTACACTTCATCGGCAAAGACAATATCGTTTTCCACTGTATAATTTTCCCAGCGATGATGAAAGCTCACGGCGATTATATTATGCCAACCAATGTTCCGGCGTTTGAGTTTTTAAACCTTGAAAACGATAAAATTTCAACTTCCCGAAACTGGGCAGTCTGGGCACACGAATATGTTGAAGAATTCCCTGGACAGCAGGACGTTTTGAGATATGTACTTCTTTCTTCTGCACCGGAAACCAAAGACAATAATTTCACCTGGAAAGATTTT
>NZ_DAMBHK010000022.1:19250-31764 GCF_032060305.1 Kaistella sp.
ATGAAAGACGAAATTCAGTTTGATGATTTCACCAAAATAGATTTAAGAACAGCCACCATTCTTACCGCTGAAAAAGTGGAAAAAGCGGATAAATTATTGAAATTTACCGTAGATACAGGCGTTGATGTAAGAACCGTGGTTTCAGGAGTTGCAGAAAGCTTCACTCCCGAACAATGCGTGGGAAAACAGGTCATGATTCTACTGAATCTGGCCCCGAGAAAAATCCGCGGGATAGAATCTCAGGGAATGTTACTTTTAACCAACAACGCTGATGGAAAACTGGTATTTGTAACGCCGGATGAAACCGTAGAAAACGGTGTCGAAATCGGGTAAGACAAATCATATTCTTCAAAAAAAATAAGACGCACTTTTCTGTGCGTCTTATTTATTAAAATGATCTCAGCAACTTTAAATTTTTATACATTTATAAATACAAATCCAATTTCTATTTCAAAATGAAAATATCCACCCTATTTTTCGCTCTATTTAGCATCATCAGCTGTTCAAAAACTGATCCTTATGCAGTAAATACTGAGGTAAACGCTTCTCTCATGGAAGTGATTCCGGAAGACGCCGCTGCTAACCAAAAATCAGCTTCTGTAAAGCCAGATAGTGCTCCAGCCAAAAATGACAGCATTGCTAAAAAGATCATTAAAAACGGGGAAATGGGAATAGCTGTTGCCCATATTAACGATGCTAAACTGAAGGTAGACGGCATACTGCAAAAACAAAATGCATACACCCAAAGCGAAACCTTCAGGAATACAGAAATTTCAGAAGAACTGGATCTCGTAATTCGTGTTCCTTATCAGAATTTCGATCAGCTGATCTCTTCTTTTTCAGAGGGTATTGGCGCAGTTGAATACAAAAATTTTTCCTCTGAAGATGTGACTGAAGAATATACAGATGTCGCCATAAAACTCGAGAACAAAAGGATTTATCTGGAAAAATACCGCGATCTGCTGAAGAATGCAGCAACTACAAAAGACATGCTCGAAATCCAAGAAAACATCCGCAAGCTTGAAGACGAGATTGATGTTGCAGAAGGCAGACTCCGTTTCATTGACGACCGAGTAAACTACAGCACCCTGCGCCTAAGCCTCACTAAAGAAAAACCCAGAAGTTCTGTAACATCTAAAATCGGTTTCGGAAGCAGATTTTCAGATTCCGTCGCACAGGGGTGGAATATTTTTGTAAGTTTTGTACTGGGTCTTATTTCCTTTTGGCCGTTCTTTATCCTCGCGCCTTTTGTCATCATATTTTACCGAAAATGGCGGGCCCGAAAAAAAACTACTGTTAATGATTCTTCTCATCCAAATAATGAAAGCTGAAAAATATAAACAGGATTAAAAAATTGTAATTTTGTTGTTTAAAATGAGCATCATGAAAAAATTAAACATCTTTTTACTTTCTTTAATTGCGGTCACTGTTTTTATAGCCTGCGGAACAAGAGAAGATGAACTCTCGAACGAACAGTTTGTAGGAACCTGGCACTGGGCAGCTACAACAGGCGGAATCGGAAATATTAATGACACTCCGTCAAGCACGGGGATTCAGCGTACCATCACTTTTACAGATGCCTACATTTATACCGTTAAAGAAAATGGTGCAACGGTGAGCGAAGGAACTTACAACCTTTTAATAGAAGTTACGCCAAATGAACACAAAGAAAAACTGTTTATCGATTTCTCGAATTACCCCGACGTTTTTGTTGACGGTATCGACTCTTCAAACCTCTACCTCGGCGATCATACCAACGATGGATATTCTTACCATTATAAAAAATAAAAAATGCGGTCAATAATTGACCGCATTTTTGTTTAAATTCTTACCGATTATTCTCCGAAATGTTTTTTCACTGTTTCCAGAACCTGTTCGTCACTCATTTGCTGAGCGGTATCCAGGGTAATTTTAAGGTTTTTGAATTGTGCCGTATCATGAAGGAAACTTTTCAGTTCTTCCTGAATCGTTCCGGGACCGGTAACATATACTTCTTCGGAATTGGTTAAAAGATGGGCAATCTCCTTGAAGAATTTTGCCTTGTTCGTCTGTTCCGCGTTATTGCCCGCATTCTCGCTGGAATTACCGTGCTGTACAACAGCTTTCACAGGTGAGCAAAGAAAAAATTTAAAGGCATTCTGCGCATCATGATTTTTTACGACTACCGCTTTGTGCTGGTCAAGCCAAAGGCCTGCTAATTTTTTATCTGACATAGTAATTTATTTTCGTAAGTCAGCTTCAATAATAATGCAAACACGCTGTTAAAGGAAGTTAAACTATTTACCCAGAACGAAAACAGCGGGAATTTTATGAAGTTCCGGCTTGTTTTTCTGCCAGTCTTTGATGCTTAGCGTTTTGATAAATTCCTCATTTGGATCATTGATATTGGCCGCGATACAAAGCCTGGCATTCGGTGCGAGGAATTTACACAGATCTTCAAAAAGCTGATTGTTCCGGTACGGAGTTTCCATGAAAATCTGCGAATAGCCCGTTTTCTGAACCTGATTTTCCAGATACTGAATTCGTGATTTCTTCTCAGACTTATCAATCGGAAGGTACCCGTGAAACGTAAATTCCTGACCATTAAAACCACTTGAAATCAAAGCTAAAATAATCGAAGAAGGCCCATTAATCGGAATAATTTTGATGTTATTTTCGTGACACCATTTCACCATGAGATTTCCCGGATCGGCGATACACGGGAGTCCGGCTTCAGAAAGCAAACCGAAATCTTGTCCGTTTTTCATTAATTTTTGAGCTTCCTTTAAATCTGCAGATTCAGAATATTTATCGAGAAGAAAGAGCTTCAGATCAGCCTGCTTTTTTTCAGGTGCAAAAAACTTAATGACTTTTCTGGCGGTTTTTTCGTTTTCTACGAAGAAATAATCGGTCTTCAGGATATATTCTTTAATTGCAGGCGCGAAATATGCAATGGGTGAATTTTCGGAAAGGTAAGCGGGAATTAGGAAAAGCATTTAGAATTAATTTTGATTGTTAAGGAGCTTTGATTTAATCTTTTCGGAGGCTTGATCCAGCAACTGATAAACTTTTTCAAAACCATCCAAACCGCTCCAGTAGGGATCGAAAACTTCATAATTGTTCTCGGGAATTTCTGCCGCTTCCAGAAACAGCGAAATTTTTCGGCGCTGTTCTTCGTTTTTTGCCATCGAAATCACATCTTCATAAACGCTTAAATCCATGCAGTAAATTTTATCGAAATCTTCTAAGTCTGTTTTTGTAATAGGTCGCGACCGCTGTTTTCCAATCGTAATTCCGTGATTTTCGGCAGTTTCAATCGCGCGTTTGTCGGGATGTTCGCCTTCGTGAAGGGAAATGGTTCCGGCCGAATCGATAACAAAATTTTCAGTGAGTTTTGATTTTAAAATACCTTCAGCAAGCGGACTTCTGCAGATATTGCCGAGACATACAACAAGGATTTTCATGTGGTGTTATTTTATTTGAAGCCTTCAAAATTAAAATAAAAAAAGAAGGAATTCAAAAAACCCCTTCTCTTCTTATGATTAATATATGGCAAATCTACTGTTTAATTTTTTCGGTAAGTTCTTTTACGTACTTTTTTAGTTCTTTATCGATTTTAGATACGTCTTTTATTGTATCGCACGCGTACATTACAGTTGAGTGGTCTTTTCCGCCCATTTCCTCGCCAATTTTGGTAAAAGTAGCGTTGGTAAATTCTTTTGCAAAATACATCGCAAGCTGTCTCGGCAAAGCGATTTCTCTTTTTCTGGTTTTCGATAAAAGCTGCTCTCGCTGGATGCCGAAATATTCGCAAACCACTTCCTGGATATAAGGGATATTGATCACCTTTTTCTGGTTGGCTGCAATTTTATTGATGGTTTCCTTTAAAAGATCAAGACTCAACTCAGATTTATAAATCGTGGAATACGCGATTACTGAATTGATAACACCGATCAGTTCACGAACGTTGGTTTTTACTTCAGACGCAAGGAAATCGAGCATATCTTCCGTTAAAACAATTCCGTCGCGGCTTAGCTTATCAACGATGATTTTTCTTCTGGTATCAAAATCCGGAGATTTAATTTCTGCAGAAAGTCCCCACTTGAATCGGGAAACAATACGATCCTGAATATCGAGAATATCAACCGGCGCTTTATCTGAAGTTAAGATAATCTGTTTGCCGTTCTGGTGCAGATAATCGAAAATATGGAAGAAGCTGTCCTGCGTAGATTTCTTACCTGATAAAAACTGAATATCATCGATAATCAGGACATCAACCATTTGGTAGAAATTCGCAAATTCGGTCTGTTTATGAGCTTTCGCAGCAGATACAAACTGCTGAATGAATTTTTCTGAAGATAAATAAAGTACCACTTTGTCCGGAAAAGCATTTTTCACTTCAAGACCAACAGCGTGGCCCAAGTGGGTTTTCCCTACTCCGTAACCTCCATATAAAAACAGCGGGTTGAAGGCAGTTGCGCCCGGTCTTTTGGCGATAGATTTTGCTACAGTGGCAGCAAATTTATTGCTTTCGCCTTCCACATAATTGTCAAAAGAAAAATCGGCTTTCAGGTTAGAGTCGATATTCACCTTCTTCATTCCGGGAACTACAAAAGGGTTGATGAGATTTGCAGAAAATGAAGGTGGAAGCGTTTCCTGTACTTTTGGCGTCGCAATACTCTTACCCTTTACATTCATGGTAATGGGTTTTTCCTGACCGCTCGGCTTGTTTTCCATGACGGAATACCAAAGCTTAACTCCTTTACCCAAATTTTTTTTCAGTGCAGCAGAAAGCAGGGATAAGTAATTATCCTCAATGTATTCTTTGTAAAAATCACTCGGTACCAACAGGGTAAGGTTATTGCTCACCAAAGATACCGGCTGCACATTGTCGAAAAGTAAATCAAACGAGTTTTCGAGTTTTTTAAGGTCAGTATTGTCTTCTGCTGCGTTGAGGTTATCCCTCATGAACTGGAGACACTTTTCCCAAATAAGAGTTAAATTTTCATTCATTTTCGTTCTGCAATTACCTGCAAGTGTTTAATTTTAGTGGGAAGACAAATATCGAATTTTAAATTATGATAAAAAAATTTTTGTGCTATTGGTTATTTAAAAATATATTTGTATGATTGATTTAAGTCTTAAAATGATACACACAACACATTCATTACGAGTACGTTACGGAGAAACAGATCCCATGAAATACGTTTATTACGGGAACTATGCGGAGTACCTGGAAGTGGCCAGAGTTGAACTTTTTCGGGAGCTCGGAATTCCTTATGACGAGATTGAAAATCAGGGCATTTGGTTACCTGTTTCGGAGTTTAGCATTAAGTATCTGAAGCCAGGTCTTTATGATGAAATTCTCGAAATCCATACCTACATTAAAAAACTCCCAGGCGTACGAATTGAATTTGAATACGAAATTTATAACAGTTCTAAAGAAAAGATTACGGAAGCAAAAACCACCCTCTTTTTTCTCGACGCCAAAAAGAACAAAGTGATAAAATGTCCGGATTTTTTAATGGATCTTCTTGTAAAAAGATGGGCAGAACCCGCTTAAAGTTCTGTACCGGGAGCAATTTCGTACGTTTCCTTATTTTTCTCGAAAATACGGGTTAATTCTTTACCTTCCACAGTAATTTTCTGTCCAATTTTCCGGATCCAGTTACCTTCCCGCAGGCCTACAACTTTAGTATTGTTCTGGGTGAGAAATTCTTTAATTCTCGTTTCGCGCGTTTCGCCGTTGTGCTTCAAATCCGGATTCGGATCCAGATAATGCGGATTGATGTTGAACGGAACAAGTCCCATACATTCAAAACTAGGCGGATAAACAATCGGCATGTCGTTCGTGGTTTTCATATTCAGTCCGCCAATGTTCGAACCGGCACTGCAGCCAAGGTATGGCGTCCCGTTCTCAACATTTTCCTTTAAAATTTCCATGAGATTTTCTTCATGAAGCGTTTTCACTAAAAGGAAAGTATTACCTCCGCCGGTGAAAATCCCTTTTGCGTTGTTTACCGCTTCAATTTTATCTTCAAACTCGTGCAGGCCTTTCACTTTTATATTAATTTGAGTGAAAAATTCGCGCGCTTTCTCGGTATATTCTTCGTGTGAAATGCCGCCGGGTCTCGCGTAAGGGATAAAAATAATTTCATTCGTTTCGCTGAAAAGATTTTGAATTTCTGACTTTAAATATTCAAGATAATTACCTCCGAAGAGCGTCGATGTTGAAGCAAGGATAATATTCATAGCGCAAACTTATAAATTATTTAATTCCAAAAAAAACGCTTTCTCAATATTTAAAAAGCAGAAAAAATTCGGAAGTAAAAGCATAACCCTAAAATTCAATTTTTTCATTTATAAAAAAGTCCGTGCTTTCGAGTGCGGATTTTTATTTTACGTTCTGTTTTCTTAGGTTTAATACTTAACTTTGAATTTTTCCTAAAAAATTTTCTATGAAATATTGCTTTCCGTTAGGGGTTATTCTTTTATTTCTGATGAATTTCAGTTTTGGCCAACAAAAAACATATTGCAATCCCATTAATATCGATTACGGGTATACGCCATTTGAAGTATTTTCAAAACAGGGAAAACACCGTGCTACAGCAGATCCGGTGATCGTCAATTTTCAGAAAAAACTTTTTCTTTTCTCAACCAATCAGGAAGGCTACTGGCACAGCGATGATATGCTGAACTGGAAATTCGTGTCCCGAAAATTCCTGCGCGACGACAAATATATTCACGATCTTAACGCACCTGCAGCCTGGGTAATGAAAGACACCCTTTATGTTTACGGTTCCACGTGGGAATCAGATTTCCCGATCTGGAAATCGACCAATCCTACAAAAAATGAGTGGCAAATTGCAGTCGACACCTTAAAAGTAGGCGCCTGGGACCCTGCATTTCATTATGATGAAGATAAAAACAAACTTTATCTCTATTGGGGATCAAGCAACGAATGGCCGCTTTTGGGAACTGAAGTGAAAGCGAAAAATCTTCAGTCCGAAGGTTACGTAAAACCCATCCTGCGTTTAAAACCCGAAGATCATGGCTGGGAAAGATTTGGCGAATATAACGACAATGTGTTCCTGCAACCGTTTGTAGAAGGAGCCTGGGTCACAAAATACAAGGACAAATACTATATGCAGTACGGCGCGCCCGCTACCGAATTCAGCGGATACGCAGACGGAGTTTATGTATCTAAAAACCCATTGGAAGGTTACGAATACCAACAGCACAACCCCTTCTCTTACAAACCTGGGGGCTTTGCCCGTGGTGCCGGCCATGGCGCGACTTTTCAGGATAATTACGGAAATTACTGGCATGTGTCCACCATTTTTATTTCTACCAAAAACAATTTTGAAAGACGGCTGGGCATTTGGCCGGCAGGGTTTGATAATGATGATGTAATGTACAGCAACACGGCCTACGGCGACTACCCTACCTATATTCCCGAATTTGCACAGGGTAAGGATTTCACCAAAGGTTTATTCACCGGCTGGATGCTGCTGAATTACCAGAAACCAGTCTCTGCCTCATCAACTTTAGGAGGTTATCAGCCTAATTTTGCGGTAGACGAAGACATTAAAACCTATTGGTCTGCAAAAACAGGAAATTCCGGAGAGTGGTTCCAGACCGATTTGGGCGAAATTTCTACCATTAATGCAATTCAGATCAATTACGCAGACCAGGATGCAGAATTTATGGGCAAAACTTTAGGTAAAATACATCAGTATAAAATTTATAGCTCCAATGACGGCAAAAACTGGAAGATTTTAGTCGACAAAAGCAAAAACAACACCGATGTTCCGCACGATTATATCGAACTGGAAAAACCTGCAAAAGCAAGATTTTTAAAAATGGAAAATCTAAAAATGCCCACCGGCAAATTTTCTTTAAGCGGTTTCAGAGTTTTCGGAAACGGTGGTGGCGAAAAACCCGGTAAAGTTGAAAATTTTGTTCCGCTACGCGCTGATCCGAAAAAATTTGGCGAACGAAGAAGCATCTGGATGAAGTGGAAACAAAACGAAAAAGCGGACGGATACATGATTTACTTTGGCAAAACCCCGGATAAACTATACGGAAGCATTATGGTGTACGGTAAAAACGAATATTTTTTCACTGGTGCCGACCGCACAGATGCTTATTATTTTCAAATCGAAGCATTTAATAACAATGGCATTTCCGAAAGGTCGGAAGTTTTTAAATCAGAATAATTAATCGCTAAATCTCACGTTCTTCCATTACAATTTCTACATTTGTTCTATGAAAAATTTTCTCCTCCTATTGATCCTGTTCTCCGTTTTCTGCTTCGCACAGCAAAATTCATTAAAACAAACTACAGGAATTTTTCCACTGTATGTGGTTGATGGTATGATCGCGAATGAGGCACAGCTGAAAGCATTTACCTCAGCAGAAATCTTATCAGTAAGCGTTTACAAATCCGATAATTTACCTGATAAGCTTTCTCCTTTCAGCAATTTCAGCACCGAAGGAATTATCGATATTACGCTGAAAAACAATTCAACGCTTCCAACCGTTTTACTCTATCAGATGAACATGGAGCATCGACTGCAGGAATCTAATGCGGTTTACATCAACAGAATTTTAGTGAAGAGTAACCATATTAAAATACTGAAAAACGCAATTATAGAGACTGAAATTATTGATGACAACGGACAGCATTTCCTCAACATCTGGACTTTAACAAAAGAAGAACGCAGCGGAATTGTAAAAAGAACCGGTGGAATAAAAATTAATCCCAAGGACAGAAGTAACATTAAAAACGTAATCCTGAAATGAAGATTGCATACCTCGGTCCACAGGCAAGTTTTACCCAACTCGCCGCATCACAGATTTTCCCCGAAAACGAGTTGATTGCGGAATCGAGTATTTTAGACTGTTTCAATGCCGTGAAAAACGGTGAGGTTGATAAAGCGGTGGTGCCGCTTGAAAATTCTATCGAAGGAACCGTATCCATGACACTGGACTATCTGTATGATTTCGAAAACATTTTCATCCAAACCGAAGCCATAATGCCGATTTCGCACCAGCTGATGATGCATCCCGCAAACGAAGATTTCTCTAAAATCATTTCGCATCCACAGGCTTTAGCTCAAACATTTCATTTCAGATTCAATCATTATAAAAATACGCTGACCCAGGACTACAGCTCTACCTCAGCTGCCGCAAAACTGGTTTCTGAAAACCCTCAGGAAAAATGGGCCGCAATTGCCAATTCCTACGCGGCGAAACTATATGGCTTGAAGGTCATCCACAAAAACATTCAGGATTTTGAGCAAAATCACACCAAATTCATCATAATTTCTAAAAAAAGAACCTCTTTAAATCTCAATTTCCCTAAAAGTTCGGAAAAAACTTCGCTTTTGGTAACACTTCCGGAAGATCATGCCGGAGGCTTGCATCAGGTGTTATCTGTTTTTGCCTGGCGGAAAATGAACCTTTCCAAAATTGAAAGCCGCACGATGAAAAAAAACCTGGGCAATTATTTCTTCTTTATCAATGTAGCCAGCGAATGGCATCCCGTTTTATCAGAAAATGCGCTGGAAGAGCTGCGGTTATTTGGCGCAGACGTAAAATTCATCGGGCATTATAACGAGTATATCCTGGAGGATTAACTTTTTTATTCCTTCACGAATTTGAAACTTTTAGCATTGATTTTCAGAAAATAAGCACCCACTTTTAACCTGGAAACATCAATAGTTTGGGAAGGGCTGTATTTGCCTTTTCTGATCAGTTTTCCATCGGTTGAAAAAATTTCAAAATCAGAAGTTTTTTTGATTCCTTTCATATTCAACCTATCACTCACTGGATTTGGGAAGAGCATCACCTCATTTTCCGAAACCGATTCCGTGGATAAAGCATCATCAAAAACTACCATTGAGTTTTTTTCAATGATTTGTTTCTCATAATTGAATTCAACATTTACCACCTGAAAATTCAATGGTTTTGAAAATAACTGTGCGTTTGATGTGTTTTCTAATACCAACAAAGCGGTTTCACCATTACTTCCGGTAACTTTTACAGGCAAAGGCATTTCAAAAAAACTTACAGACGGGTCACTTTGCGTTTGCGAAACCAAAAAATTCATATCCAGATTTGCAGACTGCTTCCATTTAATTTGGTACGTCGGGTAACCTTATCCGTAAATCCAGTCGTTAAAAAAACCAGTGAAATCTCTTCCTGTGGAAACCAAAATCTGATTTTTGAAATCTTCGGTTTTCGCGTAACTGTAAGCAAAAGCAGGATTTGCCGCATAATCTTTCAGAAGCTGATAAAATGCTTCATCACCTAAAATCCACTTCATCATCCGCAAAACATAGCCGCCTTTCACATAGGTAAGTCTTCCGCTGAAGAGCACCGGAATATTCGCCAAATCGCTGTCGTCAACATACACACTTCCATTTGGCTGACTTGTGATAACGTTCATTTGGTTCGCGAGATAATTCATAAATTCAGAGTGGGTCATCAGGTTTTTTTCATTGACTAATTGTTCCCCGAAGGTCGCAAAACCTTCATTAAGCCAGATGTCATTCCAGGCGCCACAGGTTATTTTATCACCAAACCATTGGTGTGCAAGTTCGTGAGCGATGGTAGATTTCGCGAAAGAATTCATCGACGACATCGTTTGATGTTCCATTGCAGCGCCGTTTACCGCAAATTCCATGTGACCGTACTTTTCGGCGGCAAAAGGATAAGTTCCGAAATGATTTTCAAATAAAGTCATTGCGGTTTTAGTCCATTCGATATTATCCATCACTCCAGAATTAGCATTGGTCGACGGATAAAGATAATTCACAAAAGGAAAACTGCTATTTCCGATGACATCATTAATTTTATTGAAATTACCGATCGAAAATGCTACCAGATAAGCCGCCATGGGATAATTGGTTCGCCAGAAGGTAAGTTTTTTGTTATCAGGAAGCAAAGTTTCAGACATCAATTTACCGTTTGATGCAACGCTGTATTGGTTGGGTGTGGTAATTTTAATGTCGAAACGGTCGATTTTGTCGTTCATGCTCTGTTTTGTCGGAAACCAGTTCTGCGCGCCGTAAGGTTCCGAGAGCGTTGATAAAACCGGGCTTCCGTCGTGCGTTCCCATATAAAAAGACGTTCTTCCGGAATTATCGGGCGCACCGGAATAGTGTATCGTAATAGAATCCAGCGTATTTGATGGAAGTGAAGCCGGAAAATCGACCTTCAGTTCTTTGGTCGTTAATTGCTGAAAATTAAGATCTGTACCATGATATGTAACTTTTGAAACTGGCAAAAGATTGGTAAAATCAAAATAAATTGAAGACATATTCTGGTTTGTCAAAAAGTGAGACGTTACCGTGCCTGAAATCTGAAAAACCGCCGGATCCAAAAACACCTCCATTCTTTGATATTGAAGATCATAATTTAAAGTATTGGGGTTAACATTAAAATCAATCATCCGCTGATATCTGCCCATTTCCTTGCTCATCAAATCTTTGTTTCCCGAAATAAGCTGCGCCGGAATCTGAATAGAGAAAAGGAGGAAAATCATTAAAAAATAAATCTTTTTCATCACACGAAATTTAATTTAAAGATAAAAAAAACACCTGACAATCAGCCAGATGTTAAATTATTTTTAAAATTTCAGAGCTTAATATTTATCTTTCCATTTTCTTTTAAGCTCTTCCCGTATTTTATTTTCGGTGGAATTATTTCCGGGTTCATAAAATTTGGTTCCGGAAATTTCTTCGGGGAGAAATTCCTGATCTACAAAGTTTCCTTCGTGCGAATGCGCATATCCGTAATCTTTACCGTAATCCAAATCCTTCATCAGTTTGGTTGGCGCATTTCTCAGATGGAGCGGAACAGGTAAATTTCCGGTTTGCTTTACCTTTGCAATTGCATCATTAATCGCAACGTAAGTGGAATTACTTTTCGGAGAAACCGCAAGATAAACTGCTGTTTCGCTAAGAATAATTCTTGCCTCAGGATTTCCGATGACATTGATGGCCTGAAAACAGTTGTTTGCCACCGTAAGCGCGTTCGGATTGGCCAAACCGATGTCTTCAGCAGCCAGAATCAGCATTCGCCTTGCGATAAATTTGATATCTTCACCACCAACCAGCATTCTGGCGAGCCAATACACCGCACCATTGGGATCAGAACCGCGCATGGACTTGATGAAAGCCGAAATAATATCGTAATGCTGCTCGCCGTTTTTATCATAAAGCGCCATGGTTTCCTGCAGCACTTCAAGCACATCTTCGTTGGAAATTTCCTTTTTCTTCGAATTTTTAAAGTTATTCAGTACATTTTCTACGGAATTGATGAGTTTCCGTGCATCGCCGCCAGAATACTGAATAAAGGCTTCTTTGTCTTTTATTTTGAATTCGGTGTTCTCTTTTTCGTTGTATTTTGTCAGAGAAAGTTCTGCCAGTTCTGCCAGTTTTTCATACCTCAGAGATTTTAAAACGTAAACCTGCGACCGCGAAAGCAAAGCCGAAACCACTTCGAAACTCGGGTTTTCGGTCGTAGC
>NZ_DAMBHK010000023.1:0-14093 GCF_032060305.1 Kaistella sp.
CTCGCGATTTCTTAGCGCCCATGCTAGTTTTGGATCCACTTCCAGATCAAGAAACGGATTATTTTTATCTAAAATTTCATCGGCACCAAATCCATAGAAACGCATCAGCCAATCCGCTTGGTATAAGCGGTTTTCCCGGAGAATTGGAACCTGCGAATGAATAGAAGGAAGGCGGCTGTCTTCCAAAACCGGTACATAGCCTGAATAATAAACGCGTTTTAGATTAAAGTTTTGGTAAAAATGATTGGCTACCTTTATGATTTTTAAATCGGTTTCGTTGGTGGCTCCCACGATCATCTGTGTAGATTGCCCGGCAGGTGCGAATTTCGGAATTTTTTTAAATATTTTTCTTTCGTCTTTATACAAAATCAATTCATTTTTAACAAAATCCATCGGCTTGATCATTTCTGCGTGGGATTTGTCGGGAGCCAATAGTTTGAGCCCTTGTTCAGTCGGAATTTCGATATTAATGGAAAGGCGGTCCGCATATAGCCCTGCCTCCTTCATCAGCTCTTCGCTAGCTCCAGGAATTGATTTTAGATGGATATAACCATTGAAGCGATGCTCGGTGCGTAATTTCTTGGCAACACGAACCAGGCGTTCCATGGTGGTATCTGCATCTTTGAAAATTCCTGAACTTAAAAAAAGACCTTCAATATAATTTCTGCGGTAAAAATTGATGGTTAAATCCACAACTTCTTCCACCGTGAAAGCGGCACGTTTAATGTCGTTTGATTTTCGGGAAACACAATATGCACAATCAAAAATACAGTGATTAGTCAACAAAATTTTAAGCAAGGAGACGCATCTCCCATCTTCGGTGTAGGAATGGCAAATACCGGAAGCATGGCTATTTCCTAAACCATCATTGTTTTTACGGTTTCCGCCACTTGAAGAGCAGGAAACATCGTACTTTGCAGCATCTGCAAGTATTTCTAATTTTTCCTGAATGCGTGAGAAATCCATTATATTATGTTAAATTAAACAAACAAATTTAATAAAAAAATGATGAACAAGAGTAGTTTTTCGATAACTAAATTTGAATTATTTTTCAAAAAAAATCCCATCCGAAGATGGGAATAATTGGTTGTCGAAGAGGGGGGCTTAAAGTGGAACCATCTCCGTTACTTCCACATCGTATCCACCGACCAACGGCTTTTGATTCACGTTTTGAGTGATCACGCGGAATTTGGTAATTCCTAAATTCTTTAAGATCTGGGTTCCAATTCCGTAATCGTGGAAATTAGAAGCTAAAGTAGGTCTTTTCTCCTGCCCATCCTGGAAATCGATAAACTGTTGCAACTTTCTCAAGGTGTTTTCAGCGTTCGATACGTTGTTGATGAATATGATTGCACCTTTTCCCTCGTCATTAATCATCTTGGTGATTTTTTCCAGCAAAGGTTTTTCACCGGAAGAAAGTCTGTTAAGGACATCAAAATAAGAATTAGATGCCTGCACGCGCACCAAAACGGGTTCATTTGCAACCCAAGTGCCTTTCGTTAAAGCAAAATGAATCTGGTCGGTGCTGGTTTCTTTAAATGCATAGAAATCGTAGTCGCCATAGAAGGTTTTCACTTTTCGCTCTTCGATACGTTCGATCAAATCGCCTTTTTTCAGTTGATAATGAATAAGATCCTCGATGGAAATAATCTTCAAATCATGTTTTTTTGCCAACTCTACCAATTCCGGAAGACGGGCCATTGATCCATCATCGTTCATGATTTCACAAATGACGCCTCCTTCTTTCAGGCCTGCTAATTTGGTGAGATCAATTGCTGCTTCGGTGTGACCGGCTCTTTTCAGTACGCCACCTTTTTTTGCTCTCAACGGGAAGATATGACCGGGCCTCATGAAGTCGGTTGGTTTTGTATTTTCGTCCATCAATGCTAAAATGGTTTTGCTGCGGTCGCTTGCCGAAATACCAGTAGAAACGCCTTCTCCTAAAAGATCTACAGAGACGGTAAATGCGGTTTCTTTCGGGTCGCTGCTTCGGGTCACCATAATGTCAAGCCCTAGTTCGTCGCATCTTTTTTCAGGAAGCGGAGTACAAATAAGCCCTCTTCCGTAGATCGTCATGAAGTTGATGATTTCCGGAGTGGTCAATTCTGCTGCGGATAAAAAATCGCCCTCGTTTTCGCGGTTTTCGTCATCTACTACGATGATTATTTTTCCGTTCCTCAGGTCTTCTATTGCTTCGGGAATCGTGTTAAGTTTAATATCTGACATTTTACTTTTTTAGATGGCGCAAAGATACTGAGAATTAAGAAATTCGGCAACGATTATTTGGACAGAGTTTTTTGCCCTTGCGCTGTTATTCTTATTCATAAAATATCGGAAAAACAAAGCCTTAAAAACCTCGGAGATTTTATAATTCAGCAGATGAAATAAAGTAATCAATCAGTTAAATCAGGTAATCACCCGAACATTCTGCCTACGGCATTTTTAAATATTTCATAAGATTTAAGACGCGCTTCCTGTTCGTAAATATGGGCGGTAATCATCAGTTCATCTACCTGAAAGGCTTCCTGAAAGTTTAGCAGCTGGGTTTTTATCGTTTCTTCATCACCAATAAAACTGTAATGAAGCATTCGCATCACGTGCGCCTTCTCCATCGGATTCCAAACATCATCGATATCATTTACTGGCGGTGAATAGGGTTTTCTGTCGTTTCTGATGATGTTGAGAAAAGCCTGATAGAGTGTTGTTGCAAGTTTTTTTGCCTCCTGATTGGTTTCGGCGGCTATTCCGTTGACGCAGGCAATGATATAAGGCTGCGGAAATTTATCGCTGGGATTATAATTTTCTCGGTAAATATTAAAGGCATTCACCATCATATCGGGTGCAAAGTGTCCCGCGAATGCGTAAGGTAAGCCCATTTCAGCGGCAAGCCAGGCGCTGTCGGTACTCGATCCCAATACATAAATTGGGATGTCGCATCCTTCTCCGGGAATGGCCCTCACTAAGCTGTCTGCATTTTCAACCGAAAAATATCGCTGCAATTCCTGAATCTGCCTCGGGAACTGTTCGTTGATGATCATCGGGTTTCTTCCCAACGCTTTTGCCGTTAAGCCGTCGGTTCCGGGCGCTCTGCCTACGCCAAGGTCAATTCTGCCCGGGAAAAGGCTTTCCAGCGTTCCGAACTGTTCGGCAATAACAAGTGAACTATGATTGGGGAGCATTACACCGCCAGACCCAACACGGATTTTTTCGGTTCCGTTGGCGATAAAGCCGATTAATACAGAGGTTGCAGAACTTGCAATGCTTGCCATATTGTGGTGTTCGGCAAGCCAGAATCTTTTATAATTTAATTGCTCTGCAAATCTCGCAAGTTCCAGGCTTTCGTTAAAGGTATCGTGTATGGTTTTGTTCTGTTTTACCGGAGCTAAATCCAGTACAGACAATTCGAATTTTTTCATGTAAATCCTTTTAAATATGACTTCAAAAATACGGCCTTTAAACCTTTAAAAATAATTTTGCTGATACTTAAAACAAATTGCCGGCATTTTTTTTAACGATGTATAAAATTTTGTGGAAATTTGCGTTTCAATGAAAATTAAAACGTGCGAAAATTCCTTACGCTCCTGCTGTTGACCTTTACTTTAAGTTTGTTTTCTCAGCAAAATACGATCTCTGTTACGGAGGTTTCCGGTTTTCCGAGGATAAAGTCTTCGGTCACCATGGCGGTGAAAATACCGCTTTCTGAGATTGGGAACCTGATTAACGCTTCGGTGCAGAATTTAATTTTTGAAGATAGTTCCTATAGCGATAACAATAACGACCAGTTTAAAGTAAAAGTCTGGAAAACCAGGCCTATACGTCTGGTTGGGGGAACAAAACAGAATCTGCTCATTGAAGTTCCGCTGAAAATATGGGCGGAAAAAGGAATCGGCACGCTCGGTATCTATTCTTACCAAAACACGACGTTCGAAACCGTGATGTACTTCAATACCCAGCTTACCTTCAATAATAACTGGACGGTGACGACAAAAACATCGCCGATGGGTTTTAAATGGGTAGTGAAACCCGTGCTCGATTACGGTAAAATTAAAGTTCCCATTACTTCCCTGGTCGAAACCAGCCTGAGACAGCAACAGGAAGATTTTTCCAAAACCATTGATGAAATGATGCGTTCTCAGCTTAATTTTCAGAAGTATGCGGTAATGGCCTGGAATCAGTTTGCCGAACCCTTCAATATTTCAGCAGAGTTCAGCACCTGGCTGAAAATAACTCCGTTAAGTATCAATATTTCCCCGCTGGTGTTTTACGGAAACCAGATTGAAGCAAATATCGGGATCGATACTTTTTCCGAAACTTTTACAGGGAAAAAACCGGTGTCAGCACCTTTAATAAAAACCATAGCCAATTTTAATTCAGTTCAGGCTTTACCGCAAAAGTTTATACTTCAGACTACCGCCAATATTCCATTTACCGAAGCCACAAAAATTGCTGAAACTATGTTTTTAGGTAAAGAATTTGATTTACGGGAAGGCAAGTCAAAAATTAAAATTACTTCCATAAAAGTTTATGGCGAGGATGGAAGAGTGATGATTGAAGCAAAAACAGAAGGAATGATGAATGGTATTTCGTATATCTCGGGAATTCCGGTGTATGACGAACATAAAAGGAAGATTGTTTTAACCGATACGAAGTTTAAACTGAAAACGAAAAACGTTCTTCAAAAGACTGCAACGCTGCTTTTTCAGGGGAAAATAGTGAAGATGATTGAAGAGGAATATGGCATCCCAACCGCTGATTTGGAGGATGCATCGCGGAAAAGTATCGAAGAAACTTTTAATAAAGAATATTTTAAAGGTCTGAAAATGCAGGGAAAAGTATTCGACCTCAAACCCTCGCAAATTATTCTAAATCCATCTGGCATTACCGCCATAATCGATACGGAAGCACAGCTGAAACTTCAGGTACAGGGGATGTAAATGCTTTTTTTGTAATTTTGTTTCTTTACATTTTAAAAAATTTTCTATATTTGCAAACCCAAATGGTTCTTTGGCCGAGTGGTTAGGCAGTGGTCTGCAACACCATCTACAGCGGTTCGAATCCGCTAGGAACCTCCAATGAGCAAGTTTCTGTTTTACAGTGACTTGCTTTTATTTTTTAGGAAACTTTAACATTTTTAACATTCCGCTAACACAATAATGGTTTCGTTTTTGGCTTATAGAGGAAAATAATATGAACTAAAAAGAAAGATTATGAAAAATATACTCACAGCAGGATTTATGTCAGTTCTATTAATGACAGCCTGTACAAAGGATAACTCCGTAGCAGAAAAATCTCTGGAACAGCAGAAAATGGAATTCCAGGCAAGACAGCTTGAGATTGAGAAACAGAAACTCGCCATCGAGAAAGAAAAAATGGCGTATGAAACACAGAAAAAGCTGGACAGTATTGAAGAAGATAAGAAAGCTAAAGCTCAGGCCGTAGCCGCAAGACCACAGGTAATTCGTGAAACTAAAACTGTGTATGTGAACAATACACCCAGACGTTCATCAAGCTCATCATCGTCTTCAGGTTCAAACTCTGAAACCTATGCAGGAACTTCACAGGGAACTACCCAAAGACAGGGGATGAGTAAGGCCGCGAAAGGTACCATCATCGGTACGGTAGGTGGTGCAGCAGCAGGTGCAATTATTAATAAGAAGAACCGTGCAGCCGGTGCAGTAGTCGGCGGAATTATTGGTGGTGCAACAGGTTATACCATCGGTAGAGCCGGCGACAGAAAAGACGGTAGAGTACAGTAGAAGACCAAATTTCACATGCATATAAAGAAAAGATTGCTTAATTTTAAGCAATCTTTTTTATGCTTTATCTACTGTTTTCCCTTATCGTTCTGATTCCGGTTTTCATAGGTTTCGGAGAAATTTTTCAAAGTACATTTGGAAAGGTTTCCTTTGGAATTTCGGCAAAAATAGTCACAGGAATGCTGACGGTTTCCGTGATCTGGACGGTCTTCTCCTTTTTCACACCACTGAATATCGCCATCGAACTTTCTACGGTTTCAGTGGGTTTGCTGGCATTTTTCTCTTACGGAACTTACCATCAGCTCTGGAAGTTTCTCAGCAGCGTTAAAATTTCTTTTTGGCTGCCCACACTCGCGGCAATTTTCTTCGCATCCTTTGCGCCTTTTATTCTCGACCATTTCGGGTATTACGTCCCCACAATAAAATGGATTGCGGAAGTAGGCCTGGTTCGCGGGATTTCAAATCTTGATTTATTACTGGGGCAAATGTCTGTCTGGCATATTTTGCAGGCGGGCTTCTCTGATTTTTCAGACCCTTTTATGCGCTTAAATCTGGTTGCTGCCATGGCCTTCCTGATGTACATTTGCGAGAAAAAAGTGTGGATTCATCTGGTTTTCCTGCCTTTTTTATTGCTCTTCATCCAGTCGCCAAGTCCCGAATTTCCTGCAATGGTATTTTCCTTCATCATCCTTACAGAATTATTTAGAGGAAATAGAAATCCCGGGCTTCTATTTACCATTTCGGTATTGGTTTTTGCCATAAAACCCACAATCATTTGGCTGCCTATTTTTGTTGTACTTCACATGGTATTTATTTCAAAATTAAGCCTTAAGGTTTTTCTTCCGGGAATTATCTTGCTCTGTATTTTTCTTTTCAAAACCTTCTGGACTTTTGGTTATCCTGTTTTTCCGGTACAGGTGCTGGATTTGGGATTGCCATGGAAGCCCAATGCAGAACTTTTGAAAAACTCTTCTGAAATGGCAATTCAGAAAACCTATGACATGCAGTTTACCGCTGCTGAAATTCAAAAATTCACGTTCATTGATCATCTGAAAAACTGGCTGTTTCTGGAGGGGATTAAAGGTAAAATACATCTCCTTTTTATCGTCAGCCTCTTCGTATTTCTCATCTTCGCGGTTAAGAAGAAATCCAAACTCATTTGGCTGCTGTTCATTGCGGTTTTTATAAAAAGCGTATTGGTGCTGCTTTTTTCAGCCCAATACCGGTTTTTTATTGATGTGTTCTTTGTGATCCTGTTTGTCTTTTTTTATCAGAAATGTTCTCAAAAAAATTCTTTAAAGATTTTCGCTGTACTGTCGGTTTTACTGGGCGTGTTTCTCTCGTTTCCCAATGTTCTTAAAACCGCTTTCCCGACTTTCCGGCCGGGAAACTTCATGACAGGTTTCAAATTTGACCAATTGTATAAACCCACAACCTTTAAACTTGAAAAATTTAAAACCTATCAGGTAGGAAATCTCCGTTTCAACGTAGTGCAGAATTATCCGTTCAGTTTCGATACGCCTCTGCCTGCTATTTCGCCTCAGTTTATTCAGGAGGATCTGGATGCGGGAATCTTTCCGCAGTTGAAAGGAAAAACCTTAAAAGAAGGCTTTATTTGGCGTAATATTTCAGAAGAAGAAAAAATTCAGATTCAGAAGATCCTGGACGAATGGAATGCTGAAAATCATGACTGAAATCCTCTCCGTTAAAGATTTCTGCGTGTTTACCTCACAACTTTTGATTAACTTTGTCCTATGTTCGATTTAGGAAATTTTCTTACCCTTTCCACCTTTGGTGAAAGCCACGGCGCTGCTTACGGCGGCATTATCAATAATTTTCCTGCAGGGTTGGCAGTGGATTTAGATAAGGTTCAGCAGGAGCTGGACCGCAGAAAACCCGGCCAGTCGGCCATTGTTACCCAGAGAAAAGAAAGCGATACCGTAAAATTCCTTTCCGGTATTTTTGATGGGAAAACTACGGGAACCCCTATTGGATTTACCATTGAAAACGAAAATCAGAAATCCAAAGATTACGACCATATTTCAAAAGCGTATCGCCCCAGCCATGCAGATTTTACCTACGACCAGAAATTCGGACACCGCGATTACCGTGGTGGCGGTAAATCTTCAGCACGCGAAACCGTAAACTGGGTGGTTGCCGGTAGCCTGGCGAAACAGCTGCTCCCGCAAAATGTAGAAATCAACGCTTATGTGTCTTCTGTGGGCGAAATTTTCTGTGAAAAACCTTATCAGGATCTTGATTTTTCTAAGACGGAGTCCAACGATGTACGCTGCCCAGACCCTGAAACAGCAGAAAAAATGATTTCGAAAATAAAGGAAATCAAAAAAGAAGGAAATACCATCGGCGGAACGATAACCTGCGTCATCAGAAATCTTCCCGTGGGAATCGGCGAACCCGTTTTCGGAAAACTACAGGCAGAACTCGCCAAAGCCATGCTCAACATTAATGCGTGCAAAGGTTTTGAATATGGCAGCGGATTTTGCGGTGCAAAAATGACGGGCAAAGATCACAACGATCTCTTCAATGAAGATTTCTCTACCAAAACCAATCTCTCAGGCGGAATCCAGGGAGGGATTTCCAACGGAATGGATGTTTACTTCCGTGTGGCGTTCAAACCGGTAGCAACCATTCTGCGTCCTCAGGAAAGTATGGATAAAGACGGAAATCCGGTTATTGTAGAAGGTAAGGGAAGGCACGATCCCTGTGTTTTGCCCCGCGCGGTTCCGGTGGTTGAAAATTTGGCTGCTTTCGTGTTGGCAGATCTGTACCTGATCAACAAATTACGCAGAGTTTAATTATACATAAATCAATTCAAGCTAAAAATATGAAAAAGTATTGGGACAAATCAATCAGTTTCGAAGCGTATATGGCAGTAGCCAAAGACCGGGTTGAAAATCCTGCAGATGGCGATGATCACAATGAATATTATGAGCTGGGTCTCCAGAGAATGGAGCGTACGCTGAAAACCTTCAAAGTCAGTGACGAGATGCTTTCAAGGCTAAAATCAAAGAATTTCGGCGGAAAAATTCTGATTATTTCGGAACCCTGGTGTGGCGACGCAAGTGCTACGGTACCTGCCGTATCTAAATTTTTTGAAGCTGCGGGTAATGAGGTAAGAATATTTCTGAGAGATTCAGACCAATCACTGATCGATCAGTTTTTAACCAACGGAACCCAGTCGATTCCCATGGTGTTGATTCTGAACGAAGATTTAACGGTAAAAAATGTCTGGGGACCAAGACCAAAATACGGATTGGAACTGCTGAAGAAATTCAAGGAAAATCAGGATACTTATCCACGTGAAGATTTTTACAACGATTTGCAGGTGTATTATGCCAAAAACCGTGGTGCAGACGCAATTGAGGAAATTATAAACTTAATTTAGTATGACGTTTTTTAAGAAAAATGCATTGTATTTAATTGTCATTGCCCTGGTGGCGGTGGTATTTCTTTTCCCGTCTGTACAGACGAAACTTAAAGAGCTTTTCCTTCCTGTGGCTGCCATAGAAAGTGCGGTAACCCTTCAGGATGAGGATTATGATGTGCAGCTGAAAGGCATCAATGTGCCGAGCACCAATCTTAAAAACCTGAAAGGAAACAAACTCGTATTTTTAAATTTCTGGGGAACCTGGTGTGCGCCGTGCCGCGAAGAGTGGCCCACGATTCAGGATCTTTATGAGGCCCGAAAAGATAAAATCGATTTTGTGCTCATCGCCATGCAGGACAAGGAAGAGGACGTGGTGAAATTTATGAAAGAGAAAGGCTACACGGCACCGGTGTACATCGCCCAAAGCCCGGTTTCCAAAAATATTTTGCCCAAATCTTTTCCCACCACTTTTCTGCTCGATAAAAACGGAAGAATTCTGTTGAAAGAAGATGCCTCGAAAGACTGGAACAGCAAATCTGTTAACGATTTCATCGATAATGTGATCCAATAACTTTAACTAATAATTAATATTTAATGGTACAGAATTTGTGAAATTTATTCCGTTTTTAAAAATCAAAACACGAAAATGAAATTATCAAAAATTGCACTGGCTAAAGAAGCTTTCAAACACAAAGGATTGATACAGAAAATCCCCGTAATCATCCGGATGATTAAATCCATCATGGGTAAAAGCGGTTATAAACCTCAGTTTAAGAACATCATCCTTCCGGGACTGGTGCTGCTTTATCTGATTTCTCCGCTGGATATTATTCCGGATTGGCTGCCTGTAATCGGCGTATTCGATGATTTGGCGCTGCTGGCATTCGCTATTCCGATGCTGATTGCCGAAGCTGAAAAATTTGTGGAATGGGAAGCTTCCCAGAAAGCTGATTCCAAAGTCATCGATGCAGAAATCATCAAATAATTGTTAAAAAATTTATAACACAAACCGTTCAAAAACTTGAGCGGTTTTTTTTGACAGAAATTGAAACCATAGCAAGGTCAAAGGAAGGTGTTAGCAATGTGAGTCACTTATCAGATAACTGTCAAACTTAGTAAGATTCCGTATTTATCAGTCCTTTCTTTTTGTTGTTTTCTGCTCTAAATGTTTCTGTAAATTTCCGTTTAGTACATCTCAGAAAAAATCAGGAAATTAGCGCCGTGAAAAAACTCATTTCCATTATCGGCACTACGGGCATCGGCAAAACAAAACTTGCCATCGAACTGGCGAAGCATTTCGGGACCGAAATTATTTCCTGTGACTCGCGGCAGTTTTTCAGAGAGATGAAGATCGGCACTGCAACACCTTCAGCAGAAGAACTGGCAGAGGTTCCCCATCATTTTATCGGAAATCTATCCGTGCAGGATTACTACTCAATTGGTCAGTTTGAAAAAGATGCAATCCAGAAAATGGAGAACCTCTTTACACGCCATGACGTTGTGATTTTGGTCGGCGGAAGCATGATGTACGAAAAAGCCGTCATCGGAGGACTCAACGAACTTCCCGAAGCCAACGAAGAAAACCAGCAGAAACTGGAAACAATTTTTCGTGAAGAAGGCATTGAAGCACTGCAGAAAATCCTGGAAAATCTCGATACTGAATATTTTAATATCGTAGACCGGGATAATCCCCGAAGACTGTTCCGCGCCATCGACATCATCTGGCAGACCGGTAAAACCTACACCAAAAATATTTCGGAGCAGGTAAAAAAACGGGATTTTGAAGTCATCAGAATTGGAATTGAAGCACCGCGCGAAACTATTTACGAAAGGATTAATCTGCGCGTTGATAAAATGCTGGAACAAGGTCTTGCTGAAGAAGTGAAATCCCTGCTGCCTTACCGGAATCTTATTTCCCTGCGTACCGTTGGCTATACCGAACTCTTTAGATATTTCGATGGCGAATGGACGCTGGATTTTGCCGTGGAGGAAATAAAAAAGAATTCGCGCCGTTTCGCAAAAAGACAGCTGACCTGGTACCGTAAAGAAACAGATATCCACTGGGTTAATTTTGAAAATTCAGTTCAGGAATCCTTATCTTTGCTCAGCAACCTAAATATTAAACCTAAAAATCAATAAAATGGCAGATACTCCTTCAAATATGCTCGAGCTGGGAACAAAAGCTCCCTTTTTCGAACTTCCCAATCCTTCGCACAGCAACGAAATTCAGTCGCTTGAAGAGCTGAAAGGTGAAAAAGGAACGCTGGTGATCTTCATGTGCAATCATTGCCCGTTTGTGCTTCATGTGATCGATAAACTGACGGAATTGTATGAAGATTACAGCGATAAAGGCATCGAGTTTATCGCAATCAATGCTAATGATGTGGAGAAATACCCGGCAGATTCCCCGGAAAAAATGGTGGAATTTCAGGTAGAACGTAAATTTGATTTTCCGTATCTCTACGACGAAAGCCAGGCGGTTGCTAAAGCTTATGATGCTGCCTGCACCCCTGATTTCTACTTTTTCGATGAAAAACTCGACTTAATTTACCGCGGCCAGATGGATGATTCCAGACCCGGAAATCAAAAAGAAATTACCGGCGAAGATTTAATTATCGCTTTCGAAAATCTTCTTGCAGGAGCGCCTCAGGAAGAATTCCAAAGACCAAGCTTAGGCTGCAATATCAAGTGGAAGTCTTAATAAGAGCAAGATAAAGCGGTATGTAAAAAATAGAAAGAGCCAGGTGTTTGATAGACCTGGCTCTTTTTATTTTTATCTTTTTACTTTAGAAGAAGGGATTATAATCTTTTTCAAAACCAACCGTTGTCGGGTTACCATGTCCGTTATACACTTTGGTATCGCCATCCAGAATAAATAGTTTCGTTCTGATGCTTTCGAGTAACTGCTCGTGGTTTCCTTTGTAAAGATCGGTGCGTCCGATGCTTCCTTCAAACAGTACATCACCGGAAACTACAAATTTGTGCGCTTCGTTGTGGAAGGCGATATGTCCCGGAGAGTGTCCAGGTACATGCAGGATTTTAAATTGATTTTCGTCAAGTTTCAATACTTCATTTTCTTTCAGGAACTGGATTTCGCCTTCAAAAGGTTTAAAGAAAAACCCGAACCGGTTGGCGTCCATGGGATTTCTGTCGAGCATTTCCTTTTCAGTCTCGTGAAGCAGTACAGGAACATTGTAAAGGTTGTAAACCGTCTGTAAACCCAATACATGGTCGATGTGGGCATGGGTGAGGAGAATATTCCGGATTTTTAAACCATTTTCTTCAATAAAATTCTGCAAAAGCCTGGTCTCTTCAGTGCTGAAGTTTCCCGGATCGATGATGAATGCATTTTTATGGTCATTATAAACCACATACGTATTCTCCGAAAAAGGATTGAAAACGAATGATTTTATCTTTAACATAGGAAGGAAATTAAGTTTCAAAAATACGGTTTTACGGAGAACTGTGCAGAATGGTTACAACAAATTGGCGTAAATTTCGTTAACTTCGTACGAATGAAATTTTTATCTCTCTTTTTTATCGCGCTTTCGTCACTTGTTTTGGGTCAGGATATCCGGAGCATTCAGTTGTTTAATCCGCAAACCAATGACGAAACTCCCGTGATCGGCTTTAATGAACAGCTGATTCTTAAATTTGATGACTTATCGAATTCCAGTACGGTTTACCGGTATACCCTCAAGCACTTCGACAGAAACTGGCAGGATGACGGGCTGTTTTTTACCGAATACGCCAACGGTAGCCTGAACGGTCTCATCGATAATTTTCAGTATTCTTTCAATACCTTACAGCCTTATACCAACTATACGCTGGCATTTCCGAATGATAAAATCCAGCCGAAGATCTCCGGAAATTTCGAGATTATTGTCTATAAAGATTCCCAAAACAAACCGCTGTTCAGTAAAAGATTTTCTGTCGTAGAAGACGGCGCTAATGTTGCCCTGAATATCAGCCGCACTACCGATGCACGGAGACCACAGGTTAACCAGCGCGTTGAGGTGCAGGCCATTGGCAATAATGCCGCACTGTCGCAGAACATCAATTCGGTAAGCCTGAATGTAATCCAAAACAACAACTGGAACACGGCGGTGTACAACCAGCGGCCAAGTTCTTCCCTTGGATACAAAATTCTGTTTCAGCAGATGAATCTCACTTTTCCGGGAAATAACGAGTTTTATTATTTCGACAACAAGAACATGAACCAGGCTTTCGATATGGTAGCCGGCGCAGAAACGGTAGAAGGAATCAATTACACGTATTTATATCCGGTTTGGGCGTTTCCGCTGAATTACCAGTACCAGCCTGACGTTAACGGCGCCTTTTATTTCCGAAGAAACGATTTGGGAATTGAGCGCGTGGCCGATAAAGAAGCCGATTACTCCTGGGTATATTTTGCGCTCGATTCCGAAAAAACAGATAAAGAAATCTATGTGCTGGGTGGTTTCAATGATTTTATTCCCACCAAAGAAAACCAAATGTTTTACGATGAAACCGCCAAGAAATATATCGCAAAAATCTACCTGAAACAGGGGTTCTACAATTATATCCTGGCCACTAAAAACACAGACGGAAGTCTGAATTTCGGTGAAATCAACGGCAGTTTCTGGCAGACAGAAAATCTTTATCAGGCCTATCTTTACTACAGACCTTTCGGCCGCAACTACGATGGATTAATAGGCTACGGCGAATTCCGAAAACCGGTAAGGTAGTATTTCAGGAGCTTTTTCCCGCTATCCACTGTATCTTTTGCTCTTCGTGCCTCATCACAAAAGGATGCCGCTCCTATCGGGGCTAGCGGAAACGTTGTAGAATTTAATTCGGTCCTAAACCAGATAAAATTCCCCGAGTTTTTCTTCGCATAAAGTTTTTACGACTTCAATCCATCGGTCTTCATCATTCAGACATGGGATATAGTGGAAATTTTCACCGCC
>NZ_DAMBHK010000023.1:14193-25093 GCF_032060305.1 Kaistella sp.
CGCATCGAAGTTTTCAGGCAGTTTCTCCCGGATGCTTTCCGCTAAACAGTCGATGTAAATTTCGCGGTTGTAGAATGGCTGTACATAATTGATTTTCACCTCAGGAAAGAATTTTTTGCGCACTTCCTCGGCTTTGTCAATCACCGTTTCTGTTGTGCTCATCGCATATTGCGGATAAAGCGGAAACAGCACAATTTCGGTAACGCCCTGTTCGGTAAGTTTACGGATTCCGTTTTCGATGCTGGGTTCAGCGTATCGCATCCCGATTTCTACGGGCACGTCGACCAGTTTCTGTAATT
This sequence comes from Kaistella sp., assembly GCF_032060305.1. Taxonomy (NCBI): domain Bacteria; kingdom Pseudomonadati; phylum Bacteroidota; class Flavobacteriia; order Flavobacteriales; family Weeksellaceae; genus Kaistella; species Kaistella sp. The sequence continues at coordinate 14,493 of NZ_DAMBHK010000023.1, forward strand.
TCGTCTGAATCTGTTTGGTGATAACAATCAAAGGCGAACCTTCGGGAGTCCACACGGTTTTATAGGCCGCTGCAGATTTCGGCGGACGGGTATTCAGAATGATGCCCTGTACCAGAAGCGACCGGAAAAACCATCGGTAATCGATCACTTTTTCATCCATTAAAAACTCGTCGAGATATTCTTTAACGTCTTTTACATCTGTTGATTTCGGAGACCCGAGATTGACTAATAAAATTCCTTTTTTTGACAACATATTTATTTTTTTGACCACAAAAGTCACAAAAGTTAATGGTAAAGATACTATGAAACTGTAATAAAGAAAAAATAAATTACAGCAGCTGTCCGTAATATTTATTTACTAAGGTCTCCTGTCCTTCATGATATATATTGCTAACATTAAAATTGATCAAAATTCCTTTGGGAACTTTTAAAAGTCCCATGTAATTCAAAAGTTTTGCACGGTGGATGTCATCAAAACTTTTCACTGATTTAATTTCCAATACCATAATGTCTTCAATCAAAAAATCGCACCGAAAGGCACAATCCAAACTTTTCCCCTTGTATAAAACTTCAATGGGAAATTCAGCAACAAACTTTATTTCTCTTAAATTAAACTCTTCTTTTAAAGCTTTGTGATAAACACTTTCCAAAAGTCCGGGACCAAGAATTTTATGAACTTCAATACAAGCTCCAGTAATTCTGTAAGTTAAATCTGTAAGATAGGATTGCGTAATCATTTCTTATGTAAACTTTTAAAGGCAGTAACTGGCTTAACTCTTTTGTGACTTTTGTGGCTAATTTTTAAAATTATCCGTTTACAGCTTCTACATTCTGCACCAAATCCGGAACAAACTGTTTCAGGAGGTTTTCGATGCCGCCTTTTAGGGTCGCTGTAGAACTTGGGCAGCCCGAGCATGCGCCCTGAAGCAGCATTTTTGCAGTCTTGGTATCTTCGTCATATCCGATGAGCGAAATTTTTCCGCCATCGCCTTCAACGGCAGGCGCAACGTATTCATTTAAAATATCCGAAATTTTCTGCTCGCTTTCGGTGTAATCCCTGTTGATGATGCTTTCTACCGGGCTTGAATGTTTCTGAGGCTCGATATTCGAAATTTTTCCACCGTTTTCCAGATATTCTGTAATGAACGCGCGCACCGGAACCATCACTTCATGCCATTCCACAGAAACATTTTTGGTGACGGCCACGAAATTATCGGAAATAAAAACTTCTTTGGCGAATTCAAATTCATCAAAAATAGCCTTTGCCAAAGGTATTTCTGCGGCTTCTTCTCTCGATTTTACCTCTATAAAACCCTCAAGCAGCGGTTTTCCTGAAACGAATTTCATTGCCATTGGATTCGGAGTCATTTCCGCGAAAACCGGATTGGCTTCTTTGGATTTCTGTCTGTAAATCCTTGGGTTTGCAAGAAGCTGATCTTCAATGATATTTTTTAAACTGTCGGTCACAAATTCCCATTCTACCGTATCCTGTTTGGCGACTGCAATAAAATTGGCGGTTATAAAAATCCTTTCGATAAAAGGATAATTGAAAAGTTCCTGTGCCAAAGGAATTTCAGAAAGATCTGAGGTTCGGTCGAGCTCCAGCGATCCGGGAATCAGGTTATAATCGGCGACAAACTTCATCACTTTTGGATTTTCGGTAGGCTCTATAAGTATTGATCTCATTTTATTTCGTTAATTTTGGATGACAAAAATACGGATTATAAACCGGCTTTGGGAATCTGAAATTAAGATATTATCAATCCGGGGAAAATCAATTATCAATAACGCTAGCGCAGGAAAGAAAATGGCATTAATTAAAGAACTTTTAGGAAAGACCCCACAAATTGGCGAGAATACATTTCTCGCGGAGACCGCAACCGTAATTGGCGACGTAACGATGGGCAGAGACTGCAGTATTTGGTATAACGCAGTAATACGCGGCGATGTGCATTTTATAAAAATGGGCGACAAAGTGAATGTTCAGGATAATGCAATGCTGCACTGCACTTTCGAGAAATTCCCTCTCATCATCGGGAATAACGTTTCTATTGGTCATAACGCAATTGTTCACGGCTGCACGATTAAGGATAATGTACTGATTGGCATGGGCGCCATTGTGATGGATAACTGCCTCGTTGAAAGTAATTCTATTGTCGGGGCAGGTTCTGTAGTCACTCAGGGTACCCATATAAAATCGGGTGAAGTATGGGGCGGCATTCCGGCGAGAAAAATCAAGGATATTTCATCGGAACTGCTGGAAGGGGAAGTAAACCGTATTGCCAACAACTACGTAAAATATTCTGGCTGGTATAAGGATTAAAAGGTTGGATTCTTTGTTCTTGTACTCTTGATTTATGTTGTAATTCCACGATCTATTTTATTTGGAATTTATTACAGGTAGAGAAACAGCAGAGCCAGAAATTATCTGATTGTCATTTGCCTGTTGCTTATCATCTTCTACCTTTTTTGGATGCGGAAAACCTGGATGAATTTTGTGCATCTGCATTGATTCATTTATATATTTTGCGTGTGTTCTGAAATGTGATTAAAATATCGGCGTGATTTTCAGATCTTACTACGGCGTTCCAGAAAAGTAGGAACGAATTTTGAAGACAGATAAAAAATATTCATCCAAATCACCTCCGAAACGGGCTCTCATGAAGGGTGAATGTTTTTGATTTTAAAATTCGTTATGAAATACTTAAAATTTACCTGGCAGCTTCTGAAAGAAACCTTTACGGAATGGAATAGCGGCAATGCATCACGCGATTCGGCAAGTCTTGCCTATTACGCGATTTTTTCGCTGCCCGGATTGCTCATTATTGTCATCTGGATTGCCGGAATCTTTTTCGGTAATGAAGCCGTGCAGGGACAGATTACGGCGCAGGCAAGCGGAATTGCCGGCAAAGAAATTGCCGAAAGTCTGCAGACCATGATTGCCAGTGCCGTGTGGGACAACCAGAATGTCTTGATGAAAATCTTCGGAATTCTGACGCTTATTTTTGGGGCAACCACGTTGTTTTTTCAGATGCAGCACAGTCTAAATACGCTGTGGGATGTGGAAGCGGCTCCTAAAAAAGCCTTTCAGAAATATGTACTCGACCGTGCCAACTCGCTGGGGATGATTCTCATTATCGCTTTTTTGCTGTTAACCAGCCTTATTTTATCATCGATGCTTGGATTGGCCAATGAATGGATTACACGACATTTTGGCCTCGAAACCTTTTTAATGGTTCAGGTTCTCAACTTTGTTTTAAGTTTTGCCGTGATTGTTGTGCTTTTTGCGCTGATGTTTAAGGTATTGCCCGATGTTGAAATTTCCTGGCGGTCGGTCTGGATGGGCGCTTTCGTCACTGCGTTGCTTTTTAATATCGGAAAATTCCTTCTCGGTTTTTATTTTGAAATTTCGAAACCTACATCAATTTTTGGAGCCGCAGGAACAATTATTCTCCTTATGATGTGGGTGAATTACTCGTGCCAACTGGTGTTCTTCGGTGCTGAATTTACCAAAGTGTATGCAAACAAAATGAACCACAATATCAGGCCTTCAAGACATGCAAAATGGAGCGCCGCCAAATTACTGAAAGACGCCATGCATAAAACCGACAGCAACCAGAGCGTTGGCTGATTACTGGATTGCCGTAACTCCGGAATCTCTCACCAAAACCGCCTTTCCGTTTTCGCATCTTATTTCAGAAGGAGGCATTACCATCGCACAGTCCGACATTAAATTGTATTTTTTATTGAAAGCCGACTGCATCTGGGTGAAATGTTCAATTTTTGGGAGAATCTGCGCTTCAAGTTTTGTGGGATAAGCAATATACGAACTCGGACCGCCACAGGGTTTCGCTCCGATGGCTGAAAATTTCCAATCAGCAGGATTGGTGCACGGTTCCAACGCAATAAAGGCATCGATTTCTCTCATTAGGGAAGTTAATTGCTGTCGATCTTCCTGCTGGGCCATATTGTTTTCAGGTTTCAGCGAGATGTCTTTGGGAAGGGTATCGGTGTTTTCTGCAGATTTTTTTGTTTTGCAGGAAATGAGTGAAAGTAAAGCGATGCCGATGATGAATATGTTTTTCATTTTCATAATTTATAATGCTAAAGCAAAAATATTGCCTTTTCCCGAGACTACACAGCTTTGAACTCTAAAATACAGAACTTATTTAATCCGTCTGGTTTGTGGAAAGATTAATGATTTTCTTTAAATTTGGATGATGAATGAATCTCTCTTCAATTTGGCAGAACATACCAGCCGCAGTATTTTTCTTACCGGAAAAGCGGGAACGGGAAAAACCACTTTTCTGAACGATTTTGTGAGCAAAACCCGCAAGAAGCATATCGTGGTTGCGCCTACCGGAATTGCTGCAATTAATGCCGGCGGGGTTACAATTCATTCGATGTTCGGACTGCCGCTGCGTACTTTTCTTCCGACCACAGAGAGGGTCGACAGTAGTCTGGCCAACAATATTGCCGATCTCATGCATCATTTCAAATACCGCAAAGACAAACTGAAACTGCTGCGCGAAATTGAAATGATTATCATTGATGAGGTTTCCATGCTTCGGGCAGATGTGCTCGATATGATGGATTTTTCGCTGAGACATGTGCGCCGGAACCAGCAGAAATTTGGTGGTGTGCAGATGCTTTTTATCGGCGATCTTTATCAGTTACCGCCGGTGGTACGCGACGAATATGTTCTGAAACAGTATTACAGTTCACCGTTTTTCTTCGACAGCTATGCGTTGAAGGAACTTCCGCTCATCACGCTTGAACTTACCACCGTTTACCGCCAGAAAGATGAGAAATTCCTCGAAATCCTGAACGAAATCCGAGACGGAGAAGTGGGCGACATCGATTTCGAGACGCTTAACGAAAGATATCTGCCGGATTTCGAACCCAAAGATGAACCTTACGTTTATCTCACTTCGCATAACCGGATGGCCGATGAAATCAATCAGAAAAAATTGGCAGCACTTCCGGGGAAAGCACGTTTTTATGATGCGGAAATCATCGGAAATTTTAATGAAAACCAATTTCCGAATGACGAAATCCTGGAGCTGAAAGTCGGTGCGCAGATTATGTTCATCCGAAACGATGCCAGCGGCGAAAAAAGATATTTCAACGGTAAACTTGCAGAAGTGGTTGAAGTTGACGAAAAGGAAATCAGCGTCATCATCGACGGTGAAGACGAAATTTATAAACTCAAGAAAGAAACCTGGGAGCAGAAACGCTATTCATTGGGTGAAGACAAAAGCATTCAGGAAGAGGTGCTGGGAAGTTTCAAACAGTATCCCATCCGTCTGGCCTGGGCGGTTACGATCCATAAATCTCAGGGCCTTACTTTCGACCGCCTTATCATCGATGCCGGAAAATCTTTTGCTTCCGGCCAGGTATATGTCGCACTTTCCCGCTGCCGGACTTTGGAAGGAATCGTCCTGAAATCTAAAATTACTCCTGATGTTATTATTTCCGACCGTAGGGTTTCGAAATTTCAGGATGAAACGAATGCCAATAATCGCATCGAAGAAATTCTGAATACTGAAAAATACGATTACAGCATCCATAAAATCATAAGCAGGATCGACTGTACATGGATTCTTCCGGCGTTGCAGCTATGGCATAATTCGGCGAATCACAGCAAAATGCTGGATAAAGAGAAAGTGAAATTTCTTTATCACGGCATCAAACCCGAAACCGAAAAATTTGCGTCAGTCTGCGAAAAATTCGAAAAAATCATTCAGCAGAAAACGCGCAAATTCATCAGTGGCGAAGAGGAATGGAGTGAGATTGAAGCCAAGGCAAAAGGGGCGGTGAATTTCTTTTTTACGAATGTAAATGCGAAGATTTTCTGTCCGCTGAAAGAATTTTATGCCGAAAGTAAAGGCGTGAAAGGGCTGAAACAGTATAACGAAGACTTCCGGGTTTTTCTGGATGATCTGGAAGATTATCTGAACGGTTTAAAAGACCTTCATTTGCTGGAAACGCAGCTTTTCGATCCCGAGAATGATGTGAAAGTAACGACTAAAATTGCGAAAATTCCGTCGCACATTCTTACGTTCCAGCTTTTTGAGGAAGGCAAAACCATCCCCGAAATCGCAAGAGACCGCGGGTTGGTGACCGAAACCATTTACGGACATCTCGCCAAATTCGCAGATCAGGGATTGCTCGATCTTACGAGGATTTTCGATAAAGAGAAGATAAAAACCTTCGAAAAAGAATTCAAAAAAAACAGCAGCGCCCAAACCTTATCCGACTGGAAGAAAATCCTGCCAAATGATTTTGAATTCAACGAAATCCGGATTCTGATGAACCATTACAATTTCAGGAAAAATTCTTAACCTAACTTTAACCTTTCTTCCTGTTCTGGAATTTCTTAATCAGCGTGTAAAAAACGAGAAATCCCAAGACAAAAACAGAAATTCTTGACAGCAAGTCGCCGGCTCTGCTGTAAAAAGTCATGCCGTCATAAAGATTAATTTTGGCGAAGAGCGTCGTTTTGTCGCCGTACAGCGTATCAGCCAGTACATCTCCTCTGGCATTAATGTGGGCAGAAATTCCACTGTTTGCGGAACGGGCGATTTCGCGGCGGGTTTCAATCGCGCGCAGTCTCGCATACGCCATGAGCTGCTGGTGGCCCTGGGTAACGCCCCACCAGGAATCGTTGGTCATGATGGCCAGAAAGTTGGCGCCTTTTTTTACATAATCCGTTACGAATTCGCCATAAATACTTTCATAACAGATGATTGGAGCCAGTTTTCCGGGATTGTAAGGGTTGGTGAATGCGATTCTTTCTTTATCGATTCCTAAGGAAGCCGTGGTGCCGCCAAGATTCAGCATGGCATCGCCTAAAAGCGGTTTCAGTACGTTGATGTACGGGAAAATCTCGACGCCGGGAACCAGTTTCCCTTTGTGGTAAACCTCTACTTTCTGATTCGGAATAATCTGAACGGCAGAATTATAGCTGTCAACATACATACCCTGTGAAGTCTGGTAAGCTGTTTCAGACTTTTCATTTTCATCCGCGTAAAAACGGTGGGAAGAAATCCCTGTTGCGAAAACCGATTTCGGATGTTTGGCGAGAAAACCTTTTACCGTATTCAAAAGCATGCTCTGCTCAAAACCGTTTTCGGAAATCGAACCGAAACCGGGAATTGAGGTTTCCGGACCGATATAATAATCGATCTGTCCTTTGGAATTTGTTTCCGCCAGCGTGAGTAAATCATTCAGAATGGTTAAACTGTCTTTCGAATATTTTTCGGTGTAAGGATCCAGTTCGGGCTGCAGCATGAGTACATTAACGGACCCGATTGGTTTTTCTTCGAAATTATTATATTTCACCAGAGAGATCAGCATCGGAACGGCAATAGCCATCACCAAAACCGAAGAATTGATGATTAAAGATTTTCTTTTGCGGCCGGCTTCCCAGATTCTTAGCGTATAGAATGCATACACATTGATGAGTAAAATCCAGAAACTTCCGCCCGTAGCGCCCAGTGTATCGTACCACTGAATGATTTTCGGGTAATCTGCGAACACATTGCCCAAATTCAGCCACGGCCAGGTCAGTTCCCAGCTGAGGTGAAATTTCTCGAAACACATCCAGATGGCGACAAAAAAAGTAAGCCCCCAATAGGTGCCCTGCGCATTTTTGTACCAGTGATAGAGCTGAAAAATAAAGGAGTAGAACAGCGAATTGAGGATGACAGGAACAGCGACTGCAAAAAGAGAGTGGGTTCCGTCTGGATTCTTCGACCCGTAGAGCCAGCCTGTGGTTACGATGTTCCAGATCAGAAAGCAGATATAGGAAAGTCCGAAAACAAGACTGCCTTTGTTTTTGATTCCCGAAAATTTCGAAATGTCGTGTTCCATCATCAGCAGAGGAACGAGGGCGACAAAGATGAAGAACGGGATTCCGTAGGTGGGCCAGGAAATGCTGAGGAGCATGGCAGAGATTAATGAAAGTACAATATATTTCATTGAATGTTGTCTTTATTTAAGATGGTACGGGCCTGAAAAATTTTGTGGCCGCACAAATTTACTGAAAATATTTTGGGATCAAGGCTGCAGGAACTTCCGCCGATCTGATAAAGGTCGCAGATTTTAAGGATTTATGTTTTGGCTAAAGCCCACACGTTGGGACAAAAGATAAGCGGGCTGAAGCCCGCTGCTATTTATGTTTTCTTAAATCTGATTTAATTCCCCTTAGAATTTCTTTTCAAAATACACCGATACACCGTCCATTTCGCCCTGCATTGGCGGATTTGTTTTCGTCATTTTTACTGAAAGAAAGCTGATCTGCGGGAAGGTGTCTTTAATTTTCCGCATGATCCTGCCACAGACATGTTCCATCAGCTGCGACGGAATTTTCATTTCCTCATGAATCAGCGCATTGATTTCTGCATAGTTGATGGTGTCGTGCAGATCATCAGTTTCCGTCGCTTTCCATACATCAGCGTGAATTTCAACATTCAGGATGAAATAGGTTCCGATAATGGTTTCTTCGGGAAGCACACCGTGATAGGCGTAGATTTTCAGGTGGTCGAAAATGATTTTAGAGGTCATCGTTTTTATGCGGAAGCGCTGTTAGGGTTTTAAGCCCTACAGCAAGGTTAATTAATTATTTAATCGTCTTGCTCAGTTCAAGCATGGCTTCAATCGGCTTCAGCGCTTTTAACCGGAGTTCTTCATCAATGATGATTTCCGGAAGTTCGTATTTCATGCAGAGGTACAGTTTTTCCATCGTGTTTCTCTTCATGTAAAAACATTCCGAACAGTTGCAGCTTTCATCAAAAACCAAAGCCGGAATCAGTTCCTTGTGTGGTGCGCGTTTTTTCATTTCGTGAAGAATGCCTTCTTCTGTGGCCACGATGAATCTCTGGCAGTCATCTTTTTCCACGTAATTGAGTAATGCTGAGGTGGAGCCTACGAAATGCGCCAAATCGAGCACCGCAGATTCGCTTTCAGGATGCGCAATCAGTTTGGCATCGGGATGTTCTGCCAACTGTTTTGCGATTCTTTCCATGGAGAAGGCTTCGTGTACGATGCAGCTTCCGTCCCACAGAATCATTTCCCGGCCGGTTTTTTTTGCTAAATAAGCACCAAGGTTTTTATCGGGTGCGAAGATGATCGGGCGGTCTTCGGGCAGTGATTTAATAATGGTTTCTGCATTGGAGCTGGTCACGATGATGTCGGATTCTGCTTTTGTTTCCGCGTTACAGTTGATATAGGTGGCGATAAGCGCATTGGGATGTTTTGCGCGCATGGCCCGGAGACCTTCACCGCTGCAGCCGTCGGCCAGTGAGCAGCCCGCCTGGGTATCCGGAAGGACTACTTTTTTTGTAGGATTCAGGATTTTGGCAGCTTCGGCCATGAAATGTACTCCACAGAACGCGATCATGTCGGCATCGGTTTCCTTTGCCTGACGTGCCAACTGAAGGGAATCTCCCAAGAAATCTGCGATATCCTGAATGGCTGGCGGCTGGTAATAATGTGCAAGGATTACTGCATTTTTTTCCTTTTTAAGATCCAGAATGGCCTGTACCAGTTCTTCGCCCTGAGGAATTACAAGATCATCTATTTTTAAGAATCCCCTTACCGGAAGATTCGATTTTGCTTTATCTAAATTTGCTGTACTCATGATTAAAAATATTTAGGATTCGGATGTATAAATTTATAATTAAATTCTTTAATGAAAAGATCCGGCGGGATGATTCGGTCGCCGTCTTCATTTATACTGGATTTGCCTGCTTCTTGATCACCGTTTAATACCTCAAGAACCGTAGGATGTTCTGGTGCAACGATATTATAAATTTTATTGTGATGGTCTGCAGAGAGCAAAAGTTCTACCATTGCTGAAATATCTCCGTAATGGATGTAATTTACTTTTTTTTCGGGCTCAGGCGGTTGTCTGTCTGCATAAAAATTCTTCAGGGATCTTTCGTCACCCATCAAACCACCCAAACGCAGAATAATGGTTTCAGGATATTTGGTTTTAACCAATTGCTCTGAAGCCAGAAGATCTCCGCGAAGATTTTCACGATGTTCTTCGGTAAAGATTCCGTTTTGCTGTGGATAAATTCCGGTAGAGCTGAAAAACAGGGATTTTCTGAACTGAGTTCCCAATTTTTTAAAACCTTTAAACCAGGAATGGCGGGAAACAGGCATGCTGAAAATAGCAACTTCGGCAGCATTCAGGAAATCTGCGTCAAAATCTTTACTGAAATCGAGCACATGAACTTCTGCCGCAACTTCCTTCAACTCCTCAACTTTTTCAGGAGAAGTAGTCGTCACGATGACGTGATGATTCCGGCTGGTAAGATGTTTCGCCAACCTTTTGCCTAACCATCCGCAGCCGATAATGGCAATTTTCATGAATGAAGGAATTTTTTCAGGATATTTTCTGTTGTATTTTTCGCTTCATCAAGATCATTATTGACGATGATTGCATCGAACTGGTCTTTATACGTCATTTCTTCAGAAGCTTTCGCGACTCTGGTTTTGATGGTTTCCGGATCATCGGTGGCGCGCGAAACCAGTCTTCGCTCCAGCTCTTCAACAGACGGAGGCATAATGAAAACCGAGAGGGCTTTGTCGCC
>NZ_DAMBHK010000023.1:25193-27973 GCF_032060305.1 Kaistella sp.
TCCAGGTCGTCTTTCATCATCACCACGAGTTTCTGGATTTCTGCGTGGTTGGCTTTTGAGCCTAACGTATTGATTTCGCGGCCGATTTCCTGGGAGATGAAGCCGAGTTTCTTTCCGTTGAACTCTTCGTTTTTCATCACCTCGTTATAATATTTCAGGTGTTGGGCAAGGCGGACCTTTTCTTCAGAAATGTCGAGTTTTTCAGTGAAATAAGCCATTTCCTGATAAAATCTTGTTTCATCAATATTGTCGAATTCATTCAGGGTGCTCCGGTATTTTTCTTTGATGGTTTCCAGGCGGATGCTTTCGTAAGGCGTCACCTGCGATAGGTAATTTTCAATATTGTGGATGTTGCGTTTCAGCTCTTCGTGGAGGTTATTGCCCTCGGTTTTGCGGAAACTGTCGAATTTTGCCAGGGCTTCTTTCATGAGGCCGCTCAGGAAGATCCATTCATTTTCATTCAGTTCGTCGGGGCGGGTAGAGATGGCATCGGGCATTCTGATGGCCATTTTCAGGTATTCGAAATCGGGTCCGTCGGCGGCAATTTTCTTCAGATCATCCATGTAGGCTTTCACCAGCTCATGGTTTACGCTCACATCACCGGAATCGTCCAGCGCTTCCAGATTGATGTAGCAGTCTACCTTACCGCGCAGGATATTGTCGTTGAGGACTTTTCGCAGTTCGAATTCTTTTTCTTTATACCGCAGGGGCATCTTTATATTCAGGTCGAATGATTTGCTGTTGAGCGACTTGATATCGACAGTAATTTTTTTTCCTTCGAACACTCCTTCGCTTCTTCCGAAGCCGGTCATGGATAAAATCATGGATTTGCTTTAGTCTGCAAAGATAAATATTTCAAAACTTTTGAACATTAAAAAACCGGAGCAATAAGTTTCTCTCATTTACGAAAAAGATTATTTTATATATTTGCAACTATATTTAAAGATTTAGAAATATGCTTAAATCGCTTTTCCACTGGAAAGTCCTGGTTAATATCATTTTGGCAGCTGTGGTTTTCACAGGATTGGTTTGGTTAACATTCCGGTGGCTGGAGCTTCATACGAATCACGGCAAGGAGATCGCAGTACCCAATGTGATGAACAGATCCGTACATGATGCCATAAAAATCCTCGATGATTCCGGACTGGATTATGAGGTTGACAGTTTCAAATACGATCCCAAATACCGCCCTTTTCAGGTTTTACAGATTTATCCGTCACCGGGTTCCCGTGTGAAAGACGGCAGGACTATTATCCTTAAAGTAAACCCCAGAACCTACGCACAGGTCTCGGTTCCTGATGTTCTGGACCGGTACAAAGGTTTGGCCTTCCGGCAGCTGGAACAGGTAGGGCTGAAGGTTGGCGATACCATTTACGAGCCCAGTATTCAGCGTGACGCCGTGCTCAGGATGCTGTATAATGGAACAGTGCTGAAGCCGGAAACGCTGCTGCCACGTTTTTCAACCATTGATCTGGTCATTGGCGCAGGCCCCAAAAGAAATATTACTGTTCCCAATCTGGTGGGATTAACCGTACAGGAAGCCAAAGCCATCATCAAACAGAATCTTTTCGAAGTAGGTCTTGTGGAAAGTGAAGACGGCAAGCAGGACGAATCGGATATTGTGTATTATCAGGATCCGGCACCGTTTGATGTCCGCGATCAGGGAATGCAGATTGATATCTGGTCGAGTAAAAAGACTCCTGCGGAAATGGGCAGAAAAATAAGCGAGCTCAACGCGATTTACAGAATTAAACTTCAGGATGTAGCGCCGCTTCCGGAATTTGTGGATCCACCGGTTTACCGGGAACCTGCACCGAGAACCGTAGAGCCGCGACCGAAAACCCCGACGCGTGAAACGCAAAAAGCCGAAACCCCAAAGGCGGAGACCCCTAAATCGGAGACGCCCAAATCCGGGGCCGACAGCAAACCGAAAACTACGGCACCTGCAACCCCCGCAAAACCTGCAGAAAAGCCGAAAGCTAAAAAAGTAATAGTAGAATAATACTTATTTAATAATCACCTAAAGCTTCAGCGGAAAGTTGAAGCTTTTTTTAATCTATGTCCGACGAAACCGACGAATTTTTAGAAGAAGACTTACCCGGCCGCGAATCCGGAGAAGCTGATGATGCCGAATCGGCAGGACTCTACGAGCACCTCAACATTAAAGTTGACCGAAACCAGGAGCCGCTGCGCATCGACAAGTTTCTGTTCATCTTCCGGCAGAACTCTTCCCGGAACAAGATTTCGCAAACCTGCCGCGCAGGCAATGTGGTGGTGAACGGAAAACCTGTAAAGCAGAACTACCGAGTAAAACCCGGCGACGAAATATCCGTGCTGCTGGCCCATCCGCCGCGCGAAAATATCATTATCCCTCAGGATATCCCTATCAACATCGTGTATGAAGATGATGATCTGGTGGTGGTAGACAAGGATCCCGGCATGGTGGTGCATCCGGGTCACGGCAATTATACCGGAACGCTGGTGAACGCCCTGGCCTATCATTTCGAAAAAAAAGGTGAGAAATCTGATCTCGACAGGGTAGGACTCGTGCACAGAATCGACAAAGATACTTCCGGACTTTTGGTCATTGCCAAAAATGAATATGCGCTGAGTTTCCTGGCCAAACAGTTTTTCGACCGAACCACAAAAAGACTCTACTGGGCTTTCGTGTGGGGAAATATGCCCGACGATGAAGGAACGATTACAGGAAACATCGGAAGACACCTGAAAAACCGGATGCAGATGGCGGTTTTCCCGGACGGAAGTTTCGGTAAACATGC
>NZ_DAMBHK010000023.1:28073-31704 GCF_032060305.1 Kaistella sp.
GATTTCCTGTTTAATCCTGCACTTTACGGTAAAACCGACGATGTGGTGTTGAATTTAAATTACCAGAAACAGTTTTCGCAGTTCGCAGAGTCACCCAATGTACAGTCGGTTGGGCTTCATGCCAATATTTTCGACCGGGTAGGGGCGGGACTTTCGTTTTTCCGCGACCAGAACGGGCCGGTTTCTTCCAACGGAATTGGGGCCGGAGCTTCTTATTTCATTCCGATTGACGACGATGGCGAAAGGAAAAGCCAGTTTTCCTTTGGGACAAACGTGAATTTCTATAATATGCATGTTGATCTCGCGAAACTGAATCCTCAGGATCCGGGAGATCCCACGCTGGCTTCGGATACCAACAGTCTGTTTCTCGTGTACGCAAATCTTGGGATGGCGGTGACGTTCCGGAATTTCTTTGCCGGTGTTTCCGTAAACGATATTGCGCTGACCAATGATATCCCAATCGTTAACGGCATCGAGCCTGAACCAACTAAATTTATCCTGAATGCGGGCTATGATTACTACCTTACCGAGCAGTTTTATGTATCTCCGTCGGTGATGATGAATTTCAATACCAACTCATCCAGAATCACAGATATGAATTTAATGGCGACCATTTTAGGCGAAGAAAATTCGTTTTCTGCTGGAGCCAGTTTCAGAACCTCAAAGAACCAGTTCGGAAGCCAGAATCTGGGAATTTCGCCTATCCTGAAAGCGACCGTAAACAATTTCTTTTTTGGCGCGAGCTATAATTTCGGACTTTCAGATATACAGCAATATGCCGGCAGCAGTTTTATGCTGAGCGTTGGGTATAATATCGAAAACTTTATCAATACGAGAGGGTACAGGTATTAGGATGCCGGATGTCTGATGCTGGGTGTTTGATGTTTGATGTTTGATGTCTGATGTCTGATGCTGGATGCTGGAAGTTTGATGCTTGATGTCAGCAAATGACAGAATACATCTGAAGTTCTAAACTTAAAATTTTCACCAACAGCCACCCAATCACCCAATCACCCATCACCCAATCACCCATCACCCATCACCTAACACCCCACATCCCGCAGCCATCACCCCGCAACAGACATGATCTACCTTCATATTCCTTTCTGCAAGCAGAAATGCAGTTACTGCAACTTTCATTTTTCCACTTCCCTGAATTTTAAGGAAGAGGTGATTGCTGCGCTCAAAAAGGAGATTTTTCTGCGTAAAGACGAACTCCAGGACAAAAATCTGAAATCCTTATATTTTGGTGGCGGAACTCCTTCCATCCTGAAAGTCGATGAACTGAAATCGATCATTGATGAGGTGCTGAAATATTTCAGCTTTAATGAGGATATCGAAATTACCCTCGAAGCCAATCCCGACGATCTGGATCAGCCATTTTTAAAGGAACTTGCACAAACTGAAATCAACCGCCTTTCGATCGGGACTCAAAGTTTCTTTAATGAAGATCTCATGCTGATGAACCGTGCCCATAACGCAGGAGAAGCGGAATCTTCCATCAAGCGCGCGCAGGATTTCGGTTTCGAAAATATCAGTATTGACCTGATTTACGGGTCACCGACCTCGAATTTTGAAATCTGGAAAGAAAATCTCAACAAAACCATTGCACTTCAGGTGCCTCACGTCTCGTCTTATGCGTTAACCGTAGAACCGAAAACCGCCCTCAACCAATGGATTAAACAGCATAAGATTCCCGCACCGAAAGAAGCGGAGCAGAACCGCGAATTTTATTATATGTCGGAATTCCTGAAAGAGCACGGTTTCGATCATTATGAAATCTCCAATTTCGGGAAACCAGGCTTTCATTCCCGTCACAATTCCGCCTACTGGAAATCCCATGAATACCTGGGAATGGGACCTTCTGCGCATTCCTACAACGGCAGTAATGAAAGGAGCTGGAATATCGCCAACAATAAACTTTACATCGACTCGCTGGTTCAGAACAAAGTTCCGAAGGAAACCGAAATTTTATCAGAGGCCGATCAGTTCAATGAAATGATTATGATTGGGTTAAGAACAGTTTGGGGCGTTGACCTTAAGGTTTTGAATGAAAGATTTAGTGAACAGGTTCTGGCGCATCTTCAGAAAGAAATTCAGTTCAAACTTGAAGAAGGTATTTTAATCATTGAAAACAGTCACCTGAAAATTCCGGAAAAGCATTGGTTCATGGCGGATGGAATCGCCTCCGATTTGTTTATGGTGAATTAAGTGATGTTGGGCGTCAGGTAAAGAGGTATGATCTTTTTACCACAAAGCGCACTTAGATTTCACGAAGCGCACTAAGAATGATTGGAAAATTAAAGGATTAATTCATGGCGGATGGTATTGCTTCGGATCTTTTTTTACCACAGAGCGCACAGAGATTTCCACAGAGGACACTTAGAATGATATCACCGCAACCGGAAATCAGCGCAATCCTTGTAATCTGTGTGAGTTTTTTGAAGATTCACGGTTACGGAAAGCAGGGTAATCACCGCCATCGGGGGTAGGCAATACTGAATCCTCATTAAAAATCCTTTAAGAAACATCCGGCACCCATCATCCCGCATCCCGCATTTTTCTTATTTTTGCAAAAACTTCTTTCCCTTTGAAAAAGAAACAACAGGATTTCAGTTACCTTTCCGCCAAGCAGCCTATCGGGATTTTCGATTCCGGTGTGGGAGGTTTAACGGTGGCTAAAGAGATTAAAAGATTATTACCTCACGAGGATCTCATTTATTTTGGCGATACCAAGCATCTCCCGTACGGCGAAAAATCCAGGGAGGCCATCGTAGGTTATTCGACCAAAATCACGGATTTCCTGCTCGAGAAAAACTGTAAAGCCATCGTCATTGCCTGTAATTCTGCCACGGCCAATGCGCTCACAGAAGTTTTGGAACTCGTGGACGACAAAGTTCCGGTCATCGATGTCATCAATCCTGTAGCCGAAAAAGTTGCGTATGAAATTCACAACAATGTGGGCGTCATTGCAACGAAAGCCACGGTAAATTCAGGACTTTACAGAAAATCCATCCGCAGACACAACAAGTTTATCAAAGTAGACGAACTCGCGACGCCACTTTTGGTACCCGCGATAGAAGAAGGTTTTAAAAACCATCCGATTACGCATTCCATTATCTATAATTACCTCAGCAACAGCAAGCTGAAGAATATCGAGACGCTGATACTGGGCTGTACGCATTATCCGCTGCTAATCGATGAAATCCGCCAGTACTACGGCAACCGCGTGCGTGTCATCGATTCGCCAAGCATTGTCGCAAACCAGCTGAAAATAATTCTTGAAAAACACCATCTGCTGAATGACCGAAATCCGGAGCCGAAATACCAGTTTTATCTCTCGGATCTCACGAAAAATTTCGAGAAGATTTCAAAGAAGTTCTTCGGAAACTCCATTAATCTGGAACTGAAGGTGCTTTGAAGTTGGAAGTTGGAAGTTGGAAGTTGGAAGCTGGAAGTTTGAAGTCGGAAGCTAGGAAATTTTGGAAATATTATTTCCCGCAGATTTCGGTGATGCCGCAGATTTCGGTTGGAAGCTGGATGCCATATGCGGGGTGTTAGATGTTGGATGTTTGAAGTCCTACGGAGGTTTTATGCACCGTCATGAAGCATCCACCTTTTTTGGACTTTT
>NZ_DAMBHK010000024.1:0-4456 GCF_032060305.1 Kaistella sp.
GCGTTGGTCTGATAAGCGATCATTAAAATTCCGATAATCATTCCAAGGTCACCAATTCTGTTCATGATGAAGGCTTTTCTTGCCGCTGCACCATATTCTTTATTGGTATACCAGAAACCGATCAGCAGGTAAGAGCAAAGACCAACACCTTCCCAACCGATGAAAAGGATCAAATAATTGCTGCCCATCACCAAAAGGAGCATGGAGAAGATGAACAGATTCAGGTAAGCGAAGAATTTATAAAAACCTTTGTCGTGGCTCATGTAACCGATGGAGTAAAGGTGAATCAGTGATCCGATTCCGGTAATGATCATAATCATCATTAATGACAGCTGATCGATCTGGAAGCTGAAATTAACCTGGATTCCGTTAACCCTGAACCATTCAAAAGCCCTTACAATTACAGGCTGCGAATCTGCATCGAATTTTAAAAATAAACTGACAGCAATACAGAAAGAGGCAAAAACCACGAGTGTTGCGATACTTCCTACCACCATTTTCGGCAGACTTTTTCCAAAAAGACCGTTGATCAGAAATCCGAATAAGGGTAAAAGTATAATTGCGTAAACTAAATTTTCCATCCTATATTATCCTCTTAATTTATTAAAAATACTGATGTCTACCGATTTCGTATTGCGGTAAATCATTGCGATAATTGCCAAACCGATCGCAACTTCTGCCGCAGCAACCACCATGATGAAGAACACCAGGATTTGACCGTTTCCATCACCTTTATAGCTTGAAAATGCAGCCAGAAGCAGATTTACAGAATTCAGCATCAACTCTACACATCCCAAAATAATGATGGCGTTTTTGCGGATCAGAACCCCTAAAACTCCCAGACAGAAAAGTACAGAACTCAGTATAATAAAATACTCGAGCGGTACGGTCTGTATAAATGAATTTATTTCTCCCATAATACTATAAATCTTTTTTACCGATAAGCACTGCACCTACAATTCCTGCAAGGATAAGGATTGAAGCCAGTTCAAATGGCAATACATATTCGTTAAACAATAATCTTCCGAGGTTTTTGGTCAACCCGATGGATGAATCTGCACCTGTTCCGAAAGTCGTCGCGTTCAGTCCCTTGAAAGCACCCAGAATTCCGATTAAAAGGATTCCTGCAGCAAAAACCCCGATGAATTTGGTGATGTTCTGCTTTTTACTTTCGTCGCCTTTATTCAGGTTAAGCATCATCAGGATATAGAGGAATAAAACCATAATCGCCCCTGCGTAAACAATCACCTGAACAATTCCTAAAAACTGAGCATTCAGTAAAACGTACATTGCAGCAATCGAAAAGAAAGTTACAATAAGGGAAAGAATGGAGTAGAGCGGGTTTCGGGCAAACACGAAATAGGCTGCACTTATTACGGCCAGAAATGCCACAAAGAAAAATATAATCTGTTCCATTTATTTTACCGATTTTTTTTGTAATTCACTTTGTCTTGCAGTAATATCAATTCTTTCATTGATTTTTTCAACAAGTTTATCCTTACCGTACACGAAGCTTCCGCGGTTGGTTTCTACATCCACCAAACGGTCGGTAAGGTAAATCGCAGATTTCGGGCAGGCTTCTTCGCACATCCCACAGAAAATACATCGCAACATATTGATTTCGTACACCGCTGCATATTTTTCTTCGCGGTACAGGTCTTTTTCCTCCCGGGTTCTTTCCGCGGCGGTCATGGTAATGGCTTCTGCCGGACATGCAACAGCACAAAGTCCGCAGGCAGTACATCTTTCGCGCCCTTCTTCATCACGTTTCAGAACGTGCAGGCCACGCCAGACTTTCGCCCTTGGCTTTTCCACCTCCGGATAGGAGTAAACTTTCCCTTTGGAACCTGCCAAAGCGTGTTTCAGGGTAATGGCCATTCCCTTCATAATTTCGGGGAGGTATATTCTTTCCATAAAAGTCATCTCTTTGTTCGAGACTACTTTTGATCTGTTGGTCAGTTTCATATTGATTTTGTTTTAGCTTGGCCTAAGCCGTGAGCATTACAACTTTTACTTTTTTAATTAGGTAAAGAAAACAATTACAGCAGCAGTAATCACAAGATTTACTAAGGCTAAAGGAATTAAACTCTTCCAGCCCAGATGCATCAACTGGTCGTATCTGAATCTTGGGATCGTCCAGCGGATCCACATAAAGATCAGGATTCCGATAATCACTTTAAAGAGCATCGCAAGGATACTTAAAATACCTGCCGTATTTTCGCCCCAGTTTTCAGATACCCAGTTAATTCCCGGATAGTTGAATCCACCGAAAAAGAGGGTAGCAATCAATGCATTTGAGATGAACATATTCACATATTCCCCGAACATGTACTGCCCAAAGTTCATGGATGAATATTCTGTCATATAACCGTTTACGAGTTCAGATTCACATTCCGGCAAATCGAAAGGGTGACGGTTGGTTTCTGCCAAAGCAGCAACAAAAAATATGATAAATGCTAAAGGCTGGTAGAAAATATTCCAGTTCATGCCGTCTGCCGGAATTAAGCCCCAGATTTTACCGGTTCCCTGTGAAGAAGTGATATAGTGAAGATCCAGACTTCCGGCCATTAAAATAATTGCAAGAAGCGAAAGACCCATCGCCAGCTCATAGGAAATCATCTGCGACGAAGCACGGATGGCACCGATAAGCGAGTATTTGTTATTGGAGGCCCAACCACCGATCATCATTCCGTAAACTCCGATGGAAACCATTCCGATAAGATACAGTACGCCAACATCGATATTGGCCACCTGAATATCAAAAGAAGTTCCGCCGATGTTCAGCGATTTACCCCACGGAATTACCGCTCCCGTGATCAGGGAAACGAACATGGTGATGCCAGGTCCTAAATAAAACAGGAATCTGTCGGCATTCTGGGGTACAAATCCTTCTTTAAAAAAGAGTTTTCCACCATCTGCCAAAGGCTGCAAAAGACCGAACGGTCCGGCTCTGTTCGGCCCGATTCTGTCCTGTAATGCCGCTGCCACTTTTCGCTCGCCCCAGGTAGAGTAGGCTGCTACGCCCATGGATACGGCGAAAAGAACAAGTACTAAAATGATTTTAAAGGTAATTAATTCCATAAGTTATATCATTTGAGGTTTAAAGATCGATTTAAATCAGTTTTAAACAGCTCATTATCAAATTAAATTATTTCGTCTTTTTCACCGATTTCTTTTGCATCGGGATTGTTCAGGAGATTAACCATATTTTTTGGCTTCTCGTAATGGTTCAGCGAGATAACCGAGTGTCTGTCGATATGTCTCGGACCTTCGATCGTCCAGTGTTTCAGGTCTTTTTTCTCGAAACGGCACTCATCACAGATCCAATCCTGCACTTCGTCGTACTGGTCTTTTCTGGCAGTAACCCTGATGATTTCCTCACCTTTCATCCAAACTACCGCTTTACCTGAACATTTATCACATTTGCACGTGGCGTTCATGGGTTTGGTAAACCAAACTCTGCTTGCAAAACGGGCAGTTCTGTCGGTTAAGGCTCCTACAGGACAAACATCAATTACGTTTCCGATGAAATCGTTATCTAAGGCTTTATTCAAGTTCGTTGAAATCTCTGCATGGTCACCTCTGAAGAGAATTCCGTGCTCACGGTTTTCGGTAAGCTGGTTGGCTACCAAAACGCATCTTGCACACAGGATACAGCGATTCATGTGAAGTTTAATGTTCGGACCGATATCTTCAGGCTCGAAAGTTCTTCTTTCAAATTCTGTTCTGGTTGCTTCTACCCCGTGCTCATAACCCAAATCCTGAAGGTGGCATTCGCCGGCCTGGTCACATACCGGGCAATCTAATGGGTGATTTATAAGCAGAAATTCGGTTACGGCTTTTCTTGCTTCCTGAGTTTTTTCGGAGGTAAGGTTTTTTACTTCCATACCATCCATCACGCCGGTTCTGCAGCTTGCTACCAGTTTTGGCATAGGCCGTGAATCTGCATCTGAACCTTTTGATACTTCTACCAGACAGGTTCTGCATCTTCCGCCGCTGGATTCCAGGGGTTTGTAGTAACACATCGCGGGTGGTACAGATTTACCACCGATTTGTCTGGCTGCTTCAAGAATAGAAGTTCCGGGCAAAACCTCAGTGGTCTGTCCGTCGATCGTGATCTTAAATTTTTTAATTTCTTCGCTCATTATAGATGAATTCAAAAATGAATTAATTAAATTTTACGGGTATTAAAGGTATAACCAATCCCGAAATTGATCTGTCCGAAAAAGAAATCCTGGGATGCCTTATCGGGTTTATTGTTTAAAGTTGTTTTTATGTCAGGCATGTTGATATAGCCTAATTTTCCTTCTACTCTTGCCATCCAGTGTTTCCAGAAGACAGCGTTAATATTTGCTCTGGCGTCGAGGCCGAAACCTGCAACATGAAAACGGTCGCTTCGTTCATTGTCGAAAAGTTTTACATTACTTTTCGGAAAAAGAACACCTGCGCCTGCGCC